>QQUL01000047.1 GCA_008501565.1 Armatimonadota bacterium | reverse complement strand
TCTCGGTGAGGGACTCCAGCACCAAGACGGACACAGCCATGTACTTGCGAGCGTGGTTCCGACGTGTCAGGCATACGACCCGGCATTCGCATACGAAGTCGCAACGATCATCGAAAGCGGCCTGCATCGCATGTATGGCGACAACGACGATGTGTACTACTACCTCACGCTCTACAACGAGAACTACATACAGCCCGCCATGCCCGAGGGAAGTCGTCAGGGCATCATCGACGGGTTGTACCGTTTCGACGCCGGACCAGGTGACGGTGACCATGCGGCAACGATCCTCTTCTCCGGCCCGAGCCAAGGTGCCGCTCGAGCAGCGCAGGTTGAACTTTCCGACCGTTTCGGCGTGTCTGCCGAACTTTGGAGTGTGACTTCATACAAGAACCTGCGAGAGGAAGCCCTTGCGGTTGACCGCTGGAATCGGCTCAACCCCACGCTCCCTCGCCGGACCCCATTCGTCACCGAGCAGTTGAACGCCTCCCGGGGTCCCATCGTTGCCGTCACCGACTACATGCGCATGGTGCCCGACCAGATCGCTCCCTACGTACCGAGAACCTTCACGTCGTTGGGAACAGACGGCTTCGGACGGAGCGACACTCGTGAAGCACTTCGGGATTTCTTCGAAACAGACATGCGCCACGTCGTCGTCGCGACCCTTGCTTCTCTGGCTTCCGAGGGCGCGATCCCGCCAGATGTCGTATCCGATGCGATCGCGCACTACGGCATCGATCCGGATGTCGCACCGCCCTGGACAAGGTGAAGAAGAGCTCACAGCTGACAGCTCACAGCTTTCGGCTTCTCGCCTTTCACTCTCTGGGCCGTGAACTCGCGAAATCCGTTCTCAATGCGTGGTACAAGCAGCCTTCACTCCGCTACCGTGACACGATGGGACGAACCTCGTTCGTCCATTTCCATGCAAACTAAGGAGGAACAAGACGATGAGACGTAAGAATCTCTGGTTCTTGGCCGTTGTCGTGCTTGCACTTGTTGCAAGCGCATGTAGCAGCAGCAGTGATGACACAACCACCACTGGCGCACCAGAAGCTACGACAACCACACAAGCAGGACCAACCACCACCGTGGCTCCGGACCCAGCCTTTGAAGGCAAGGTTCTCGATTCCGGTGGATGTGACACAGATGGCTACACGGGGCGTATTGACACCCTGACAGCCGTTGACGAGTACACGGTCGAGTTCAAACTGTGCGGACCGCATCCAGCGTTCCTTGCACAGGTTGCCTTCGGCGTCTTCGGCATTCAGCCCGAAGAGCATCTTGAGGCGACAGGCGGTGCTCCACTGGCCAACCCAGTCGGTACCGGTCCATACGCCCTCAAGGAATGGCTCCGAGGCGACTCCGTTGTCTTCACACGGAACGATGCGTACTACGGAACGATGCCGACACACAGCACTGCGGTGCTGAAGTGGTCGACGGAGAGCGCAGGACGTCTGATCGAGCTCCAGTCCGGCAACGCCGACGGTATGACGTTCCCGGGTGTTGACGATTTCCAGACCATTGCTGACGATCCGAATCTTCAGCTGCTCGACAAGCCGGAACCGAACATCTTCTACATGGGCTTCACGAACACGTTCGCCCCATGGGACAACGTTGATGTTCGCAAGGCCGTTGCGCTCGGTATCGATCGCCAGAGGATCGTGGACACGTTCTACGCCACTGGTTCAGAGACCGCATCGCACTTCACACCATGCTCCGTGCAGTTCGGTTGTGAGGGTGAGAGCTGGTACGACTTCGATCCAGATGCAGCCAAGACGATGCTTGCAGATGCTGGGTTCCCAGATGGCTTCGACACAACCATCTACTACCGCGATGTGACGCGTGGCTACCTGCCAACGCCTGGTGACGTTGCAGCTGACATCCAAGCTCAGCTCAAGGAAAACCTGAACATCAACGCAGAGATCGTTGTCATGGAGTCCGGCGAATTCATCCAGACCTCGTCAGCTGGCGGCCTTGACGGCATCCACCTGCTCGGTTGGACGGGTGACTACCCGCACGTCACGAACTTCTTGGACTTCCACTTTGCGGAGACCAATGCACAGTTCGGTGATCCGTATCCCGAAATCTACGAACCGCTCCAAACAGCGGCGCAGACGGCGGATGATGCGGTCGCACAGCCAGCCTACGAAGAGGCCAACAACGCCATCAAGGAACTCGTACCGATGATTCCGGTGGCACACGGAGCGAGTGCGTTCGCTGCCACCACGAGTGTGCAGGGTGCCTACGCCCCGCCATGGGGTCAGGTCATGTTCAACTTCTGGGACAACGGCGCCGACACGTTGGTGTTCGTCCAGGGCAACGAGCCGATCTCCCTGTACTGCGCAGACGAGACCGATGGTGAGTCGCTGAGAGGCTGTTCACAGGTCGTTGAGGCCTTGTACTCATACACGCAGGACGGCGCCGTTCAGCCACAGCTCGCAACGGAGTGTGTGCCGAACGACGACCTTTCGATCTGGACATGCTCACTCCGCCAGGGTGTGGTGTTCCACGACGGTTCGACCTTCGACGCCAATGATGTCGTCGTTTCGTACACAGCTGGACTCGATGTGGAGTCACCACTCCATGTCGGAAACAGCGGTGTGTTCGAGTACTACGACTACCTGTGGGGACTCATCAACGCCCCAGCAGCTGACGGCTAAAGCCAAGGCAACCATGTGAGGAAACGGGGGAGGCATATGCCTCCCCCGTCCTCTATTGTGCGGTGCGACCACTAATCAAAGGCTGTGCGCTCCCACCATGCTCGGATTCATCACACGGCGCACCCTCCTCGCAATCCCGGTTCTCATCGGGATCATGGTCGTCGTGTTCTTTCTCATCAGAGCGATCCCTGGCGATCCATGCACCTCCCTTCTCGGCGAGCGTGCGACCGCTGAGGCATGCGAGCGTTTCGATGAAGCCAACGGACTCAACGAACCGATATGGGTTCAGCTCGGCATCTACATGAAGAACGTCGTCACATTCAACCTCGGCGAATCAATCCGTTTCTCACGGCCCGTCAACGACATCCTCATCGAACGCCTTCCCCTCACGATCGAGCTAGCGGCCTCGGCACTGTTCCTCGCCATTGCGATCGGTGTACCGATGGGCATCATCGCAGCCAGGCGTCACAACTCGGCGGTCGACACAGCCACGATGGCGATCGCCAACGTCGGTGTTTCTATGCCCGTCTTCTGGCTTGGATTGATGCTTGCCTACCTGTTTGCGATCGTGTTGAAGGGCACCATCTTCCAGTTACCCCCGTCAGGCAGGTTGTCTGCCGGAGTGTTCCCGACTCCCTACTACGAGGTGTGGGGCTGGGAGGTCACGCCTGACACGTTCTGGGGGAATCTCAACGAGTTCATCTCCAACTTCTACATTTTCAACAGCTTCATCACCTTCCAGTGGGACGTGTTCTGGGATGCCATCAAGCACATGATCCTGCCAGCCATCGCGCTTGCGACGATCCCTCTTGCGATCATCGCCCGCATCACGAGAAGCTCACTTCTCGAGGTGATGAACAAGGACTACATTCGCACCGCTCGGGCCAAGGGCACCCGCGAGTCCAGCGTTGTGCGGAGCCACGCAATGCGCAACTCGCTCCTTCCCGTGGTCACGATCATCGGCCTTCAACTCGGAGCGCTTCTCGGCGGGGCCGTCCTCACCGAAACAGTCTTCAATCTTGCCGGCGTCGGAAGAGCGCTGTTCGATGCCATCACCGGCCGCGACTATGCGGTGGTGCAGGGGATCACGGTCATCGTTGCCCTCGGGTATGTGATCGTGAATCTGCTCGTTGACCTGTCCTACGGCTATCTCGATCCGCGTATCAGGGTGGGTGGCGAATGATCTCGCGCCAGAAGTCCATCGAGATCCTTGAGGCTCAGTCCGCCCAGCACGATCTGTTGGAAAAGCCGCTGAGCCAATGGCGACTGACCATTCGTCGTTTCAGGGGACGAACCTCAGGCATGGTTGGGCTTGGCATTGTCACCGCACTCATCCTCATGGCAATCTTTGCCCCGATCATTGCCCCGTATCCGCCGAATCAGGTGCTCATCGGCAAGGAGGACGTCGGTCCGAGGGACCCGCCGTGCGTTCACATCCTTGGCTGCGATGAGAACACGCCACAACACATCATGGGAACAGACGGAAACGTGCGAGACGAGTTCTCCCGAGTCATTTACGGCGCTCGTATCAGCCTCACGCTCGGGTTCTTCACCGTCACCATCGCTCTCCTCGTCGGTAGTTTCTTCGGAGCCGTTGCCGGGTACGTCGGTGGGTGGTTCGACAACATCATCATGCGGATCATGGACGTGATTCTCGGCTTCCCGTCCCTGCTGCTTGCTATTGCCATCGTCGCCGTGCTTGGCCCCGGGCTTGAGAATGCTCTCATAGCAATCGCCATTGTCGCCATCCCGGCGTACGCGCGCGTCATGCGTGCCCAAGTGCTGGCCATCAAGGAATCCGACTATGTCCAGGCATCGATCGCGCTCGGGGCGTCAAGCCGGCAGCTGCTGCTGCGCCGTGTGGTTCCGAATGCTCTCACTCCACTCGTGGTTCTCGCAACGCTCGGAGTCGCTACCGCAATCCTCGAGGCCGCTGGTCTGTCTTTCCTCGGACTCGGAGCGCAGCCGCCGAACCCGGAGTGGGGTTCCATGCTCGCCTCTGAACGCAACAACCTGTTCACGGCACCGCACCTCGTCTTCTTCCCAGGCTTTGCGATCATGCTCACCGTGCTGGGCTTCAACCTGATGGGCGACGGCTTGCGCGACGCCCTTGACCCGGCCCTGAATCGATGAAGACGCGACGAACCTCCAACAAGAACGCGGTGACCGCCATGGAGCCGCCGGTCATCGAGATGTCTGAGTATCTCCTTGAGATCAAGGGACTCAAGACGCACTTCGACACTCGTGACGGTGTGGTCAAGGCGGTGGACGGGGTGTCACTGAAAGTAAAGCGGGGCGAGGTCCTCGGCATCGTCGGGGAGTCTGGCTGCGGCAAGTCGGTGACCTCGCTCTCAATCATGGGTCTGATACCGCATCCCGGTGAGGTTGTGGCGGGTGAAATCCTGTTCAATGGGCAGGACATCGCACAAATGGATGCTGATGACGTCCGCAAGCTGCGCGGCGAGCACATGTCGATGATTTTCCAACAGCCCGGAAGTGCTCTGAACCCGGTGCAGAGGGTCGGCGTGCAGATCAAAGAGGTGTTTGAGCTGCATCGCGACTGGGATGACGACACCGAGGACGAAATGGTCATCGAGATGCTGAAAAAGGTCGGCATCCCGGACCCCGAGTCCCGTGCACGGGCCTATCCCCACGAACTGTCCGGTGGCATGGCCCAGCGTGTGATGATCGCAATGGCACTCGCGTGTGAACCTGAGCTGCTGATCGCCGACGAACCAACGACTGCCCTCGATGTGACAATCCAGGCCCAGATCCTCGATTTGATCCGCGACCTTCAGGAAACGTCAAGGACTGCCGTTGTGCTGATCACCCACGATCTGGGCGTCGTTGCCGAGATGGCGGATCGGATTGCCGTGATGTATGCCGGCGAGATCGTCGAGGAAACCGATGTCAGCACTCTGTTCAAGAGCCCGAAGCATCCGTACACCCAGGGCCTGATCGCTTCCATCCCCGTCCTGGGGTCGATCGTTGACACGCTTGAGACCATCCCCGGTGTTGTCCCGAACCTGATCGACCTTCCACCGGGATGCCGGTTCGCCTCTCGATGTGTGGCAAGAATCCAGAACGAACTCGAGATCTGCACCCAGCAGATCCCGGAGCTGCGAGAGATCGCACCGGGCCACCATGTGCGCTGCTTCCTGTACGAGGACGACGCATCGTTCAGACCGGAGCACTCCGACGACTCTGCCGGGACGGGGGAAGTCGATGAGTGATCGACCGCTCGTTGAGCTCACCGATCTCGTCAAGGAGTTCCCTGTCAAAGGCGGGGTGCTCCAGCGGCAGGTCGCAACCGTCAATGCCGTTGCCGGTGTGACCATGTCCATTTCAAGGGGTGAAACCGTTGGACTCGTTGGGGAGTCCGGGTGTGGCAAGTCCACCCTTGGCCGGTTGCTCACCCGGTTGCTCGAACCCACGTCGGGGAAGATCATCTTTGACGGCGCTGACATCACACATCTCAAGGGCAAGCAGCTCAAGCCGTTCCGACGACGCGTCCAGATCATCTTCCAGGATCCGTACTCGTCGCTTGACCCCCGAACCCAGGTCGGGAACTCGATCTCAGAGGGGCTCAGGCTCCATGGCATCGGTGACAAGGACGAACGACGCGACCGAGTCACAAAGATGCTCGAACTTGTGGGGCTCGAGGCACACCACGCGAGCCGCTTCCCACACGAATTCTCTGGAGGGCAACGCCAGCGGATCGGCATCGCACGAGCTCTCATCCTTGAGCCCGATTTCGTCGTCGCGGACGAGCCCGTGTCAGCGCTCGATGTGTCGGTCCAAGCCCAGGTCCTCAACCTGTTGAAGGAGTTGCAGTCGGAGCTGGATCTGACACTGTTGTTCATTGCACACAACCTCGCAGTGGTCGAGCACATTTCAGACCGCGTCGCCGTCATGTATCTGGGCAGGATTGCGGAAATCACTGACCGCGAGAGCCTGTACAAGAACCCGCTCCATCCCTACACCGAGGCATTGCTCTCCGCGATCCCGATCCCTGATCCCGATCGTCCTCGAAATCGCACGATTCTTCAAGGTGAGGTGCCGTCACCGATCGATCCACCATCGGGGTGCTTCTTCCATCCGCGGTGTCCCATCGCTGTCGAAGGTGTGTGCGACGTCGAGGTACCCCAACTGGAGCAATCGACGACGAACGCTGATCACCTTGCGTCCTGCCACGTCCGAACCGGCCGCTTGGCAGCGAAAAGCTGAAAGCCGATAGCTGAGAGCTGAAACAGTCGGACGCCCCGCGTCCGACTATTTCTTCAATATCACCCTGATCGCAACGATGGCGATCTCGTAGAGGATGTAGAGCGGCGCGGCAAGCATCATCAGGGTGAGTGGATCCCCGCTCGGGGTGATGAAGGCTGCTGCGATCAGGATGAGAACGACTGCCCACCTTCGGTTGGATCGCAGCGTCCGGCTTGTGAGCATTCCGAATGCGGCGGCGGCAAACAGAAACACCGGGAACTGGAATGCGATCCCGAACGCGAGGAGGAATCGCATCGCAAACTTCAGGTAGTAGTCGGCCCCGATGACGGGAACAAGGGCGTCTCCTCCGAAGTCCAGAAGGAAGTTGAGTCCTCGTTCGAGCGCCAGATACCCGACGACCACACCCAGGAGAAAGAGAAACGCGAGGATTGCGACGATTGGAATGACCCAGCGCTTTTCACGCTTCGACAACGCAGGTTCAACGAACCGCCACACTTGATACGTGATGACGGGACTCGCAAGGATCGCACCTCCCCAGAGTGACAGACGCATGACGACGCTGAACGCTTCGGTCACCCTGAAGGTTGCAAGGGCGGCATCGGGATCGAGCTTGCGGTAGGGCTCGACGAGTACATCGAGAATCTGCTCATTGAAGATGAACGCAACCACCGTCCCGATTCCGATGGCAATGACGCACTTGATGAGGCGTTGGCGGAGCTCGGTCAGATGCTCGGAGAACGGCATTGTTGTCGTTGTCATCCCGCGCTGTCTCCACTGTCATCGTCTTCAGATGCGGTGTCACCGGGTGATTCAGGAGAATCTGCCCCAATCCGCTTCGGGTCTGAGCCGCTGAGGTTCGTCTCACCGAATCCGGTAAAGGTCGATCCGGCCTGCTTCAGGTCGTCCTTGATCCCCTGAAAATCCTCCTTGGCGGTCTTGATCGGATCAGCTGCATCGCTCCACTCGCCTGACACCTCTTGGGCGAACTGGGAGGTCGCTTGGCGAGCCTTCGAGAGAAGCTCCCCGATCTTGCGGGCAAATTCCGGCAATCGGTTGGGACCGAAGATGATCAGGATCACGACGACAATGGTCACGATCTCCGCGAAAGAAAGGCTGCCCATGGGCGGACATTAGCTTTCGATCCACGGCTTTCGGCTCACGCCTTGCCCGTCGCGTCGACGTTCACCCCGCGACCAGCTGTACGTGCAGTTCCGTTGCCTTGACCGAAAGCCACACCTCCACACCAGGATCAAGGTCGAGAGATCGTGTGGATTCCATCGTCACCTCGGCTGTCACGGGCAGCGGGGCCGAAGTCGCTATCCGTGCGGTGTCTCCGAGCGACTCGACATGCGCGATGGCCGTCTTCCACATGTTCCGCGGGCTGCCTTCGGGCTGTGAGCGGTGAATCGCAACAGCTCGCGGGTGAAAGGTGACGATGACCTCACCTGAAACATCGTGTGCCGGCATGTACAGGTTGTGTCCGCCGATGTCGATCACGCCATCGGATGCGGTCCCCTCAAACAGGTTGGTACCCGCAAGGTCCGCGGCATAGCGGGACCGTGGATGGAGCCGAATCTCCTGGGCCGTCCCCGATTGACTGATCAGCCCGTCCTCAAGAATGCACAGCTCATCGCCAAGCAAGAAGGCCTCAGTCGGGTCATGGGTAATCACCAGAGCCGGACCGTCATATGAATCGAGGAACTCTGCGATGGTCCGCCGTGCGTGTGCCTTCATGGTGACGTCCAGTGACCCGAGTGGTTCATCGAGAATCAGGAGCTTGGGTTTGGTTGCCACGGCACGGGCCAGAGCGACTCGCTGCGCTTCACCACCCGACAGCTCAGGTGGTCTGCGCTCGGCCAAACCGACGAGGTCGAAGCGGTCCATCCAGTGGTCGGTGCGCTGCGCTACTTCTTCCTTCGAAACGCCCGTGCTCTTGAGGCCGAACGCGATGTTGTCCCTGACCGAGAGGTGCGGAAAAAGAAGGCCATCTTGGAACATGACACCGATGCCCCGACGCGACGGCGGAAGGGAAATGCCAGCTTCGGTGTCCTCGAGAACAACACCGGCAAGCTCGATCCTTCCTTCATCGATTGGGGAAAGTCCAACGAGTGCGGCGACCAGCGTCGACTTGCCAGCACCGTTTGGGCCGAGCACGACAAGGGTGGATCCAGGGGCGATACCGACCGAGACGTCCAGCACAAACCCGTCGCTGCCTGCGAGCTTGATGTCGGCCGAAAGTCCGTTTTCTGTCACGACACCCTCCACCATCGGTCACGGAGGAGCACCAGCACCACGAGCGAGACGGCGACCATGACGAGACTCATGGCAATGGCAACGTTGCGATTCGATTCGAGGGCTACGAACACTGCGAGCGGCATCGTCTGGGTTCGCCCTTGCACGTTGCCCGCAAAGGTCAACGTCGCACCGAATTCCCCGAACGCTCGCGCCCACGTGAGGGCGAGGCCCGAGGCG
>QQUL01000005.1 GCA_008501565.1 Armatimonadota bacterium | reverse complement strand
ACAAGCTCGTGGCCCGGTCGGTCCGGCGCCTCCTGTATCTCCTCAACAACGAATCCGCTCTCGGAAAGGGAGACCGCCATCTCCTCACGATCGCGAAACCGAAGCGTGGAGTCCGAGACGACCTCCGCCCCGGTGTCAAGGAACCGGAAAGTCCAACGGAACGAAACCAGCGGCAAGTCCACCGCCATGAGCTCAACCCAGTATTCGACCAATCCTGAAACCGTACGTTCCGTCCTGATCGTTCTTTCCCGCGTCCATGCTTTCCATTCTTGGCATGCCGGGTTTCGCGTTTCGAGCAGCAGCCGTCCACGGCGACGGACCGCCCCGCGAATCCGCACCAGGGCCGAGTGCCACGCCTCGTCATCGACGAAGACCTGAGCAACGTTGCCGGTCATCGTGACTACGTCGACTGATATCTCCGGAAGATCGGTCACGTAGCCGTGCACCCATGTGACACGCTCGGCGTGCCGCTTGGTTCGGGCGATGTCGAGCGAGGCGGCCGCGGGATCCACGCCGATCACCGTCAGTCCGCTCCTCGCGAGGCGACACGCGAATTCGCCAGTCCCACACCCCACATCGAGAACCCTGCTCGCACCGAAAGACTGGACGATCGCTTCGTAGTGATCGAGGGCTCGGCGCGGGCCTTCAATGTCGTCGTAGATCGCTGCGAGTCGAGGATCGGCGAAGATTGGATCGATCATGGTCGCAGCCTACGGATCAATTCGACCAGCCCGATGGTCTGGGGCTACGAACGGTTGCGGCGGAAGACCCGTGTGAACCCCCATCGAGTGACGAGGAGGATCGCCTCGATGGCGATCCGACGATCCATCTTGGATTCCCCCACCATTCGATCTCTGAAGGTGATCGGCACCTCAACGATGTCGAGCCCAGCCTTCTCGGTATTCCATGCCATCTCAATCTGGAACCCGTAGCCCGACGCTTCACAGTGTGACGGTTCGATCTTCCTGATTGTCGTGTCGCGGAACGCTCGAAACCCTGCTGTCGAATCCTTGACCTTGATGCCGAGCATCATGGCGGCGTAAATGTTCCCTGCCTTCGACAGGAACCGCCGATGCCAGGGCCAACCCACCGTTGCTCCCCCGGGCACATACCTCGATCCGATCGCAAGATCGGCGCCAGCCTCGACCGCTGCGACGAGCCGTGGCAGGTCGGCAGGGTCGTGGGAGAAGTCAGCGTCCATCTCACACAGAATCTCGGCACCGAGATCAAGACCTCGTTGAAAGCCTGCGGCATATGCAGGTCCAAGTCCTTGTTTCTCGCTTCGGTGCAGCACATGTATCGACTCGTCCGATTCCGCGAGCTGATCTGCCACTTGTCCGGTTCCATCGGGGGATCCATCGTCGACGATGAGGAGGGAGTATCCGTGTGAACGAACAGCCTCTGCGATGGGTGCGATGTTCTCGCGCTCGTTGTAGGTGGGGACAATAACGAGGACGCTCATACCGAAGTCTTGCATGTCTTGGTCATCGGCGTGGCCTCATGCATCCTTGAGCCGGCATCGGTGCCGTCACCGAGAGGATGCCTGACTGCGGATCAGGACGCGCAGTCGAAGCAGATCTTCTTGCGCCGGTTCGCCATCTGGGCATTTCGCTTCACGAGGAAGCAGCTCGTGCACACGAACTCACCAGACTTGGGGCTGTCGACGCTCTCGTCCTCAAGGGAAATCTCTGCACGGCGTATGGCTCGCATTTCCGCGGCCTCGTCGACAACTATGACTTCAACGCTTTCGTCCTCGGTGAGCATCTCACGCTCTTCGGCTTCAAGCTCGTCAAGAGCCTCGTCGTCGTCATCGTCGTCGTCGTCATCGTCATCGTTCGGCTCGACACCGTCGTCTTCGTCATCATCATCGACGTCGTCATCGAGCGGATCGATGTCTACGTCATCGACGTCCTCCAGATCGTCCAGATCCAGGTCATCTGGCAGGTCATCTGGCAGATCGTCTGACAGATCGTCTGACAACTCTTCGGCTTCGTCTTTGGTCATTCGTCTCTCGGTTCTCGTTTGACGGCGCGCAGCATACCGAGTTCTGGGGAGAGGTCAACGCAGTTCATATGACAAGGTCGATCGCACGCGGCAGAAGGCTGATCGTTGCACCACCCCGACCGATCAGTTCTCCATCGGCTTCAACGAGAAGATCGACCTTCGAAGAGATGACAACCTCGCTTCCGACATATCGCTGTACGGCCCGATGTGTCAGGTGACTTCCGCGCAGAACCCTTGGCATCACGGTGAACGCCTGACGTTTGGGACCGGAAAACACCTGGACGTCATACAGCCCGTCGGCCATCGACGCTCGAGGTGCGATGTTCATTCCTCCGCCGAAGAATTGGCCATTTGCCACCACCACATTGATTGCCTTGCCTCCGAACTGGTGTCGTCCAACAACAACGGTCAGCTCGCTTGAGCGATATCGAGCGAGTGCGAGCCAGAAGGCGATCATGTAGCGAAGACCACCGAGGAATCTGGGAAGTCGCGCCGCGACCGCGGCCGACGCGGCCGCTACCCCAACGTTGGCCGCGTTGAGGAAGTAGCAGCTTCGTTCCTTGAGGACCATGACGCCAACGTCTATGGCGTACCGATCGGGTTCGATCAGCCTTTCGAAGCCTTCTTCGATTCCCTTGGAGTGGCCGAAGGTGCGCATGAGATCGCTTCCCGATCCCGCAGCAATCACTGCGACGGTGAACCGCTGTGCACCCTGGGCTGGCATCAACGCGTTGATGAGTAGGTGCGCCGTGCCATCACCGCCCACCGAGACGAAATGGGTGAAGCCTTGTTCAACCGCATGCGACACCGCAGCGACGGCCTCAGGGCTCGTTGAGGACACGGAGAACGTCACATCGAGTCCGAGTCCGTCGGTTACTTCCTTCAATCGGCTGACACGAAGGCGTCGCGACCCTGCAGCGGGATTGACGACGGCGAACCAACGGATCATCCCAAACCACCCACCTCGACGATGCCTCGATCGATGGCACGAATCGCATCCGAGGCGACCTGCCGATGCGCTGCGAAACCGTCACGTACCTGTCTGAGCAGATCGAGAAGCTGACGGGTCGCCCTGACAAAGTCCCCAGCGCGAACGTCATCGTCGTCGAAGATCTCATCGAGCTCATGGCCGGAGGTCCAGCCATGGATCACATCGACAAATCCGGGATCCACTTGGCGTTGTTCATCGAGGCCATGGGTCTGCTCGATGTCGATGATGCTGTTGTGCAAGGTCTCCACGCGTTCGAGTATCGGATGTATGAACGCTGCTTGGGGGCGCAGTGGAGCGTCGGCTCCTCGCGTTTCGAATGTGAAAAGGCTCATCGCCGCTGCGAACTCGGGCGGTTCAAGGGCGTCTAGGACACCGGTGCGCATCGCCTCGGCAAGGAGCAGATCCAACTCGTTGTACACCGTGCGCAGCGTTCTCCCCCGATCGGTGAGGTTCCACCCGTCGACGTATCCCATCTCCTCAAGCACACGACGCAGGGCGGCGAAGCGGACCACCACGTCGTCGGGTCCGGTGCGAGCCAACCGGCGTTCGAGACGATCGATCTCGCGCTGTGCCCGGCGAGCGCGGTCTGCCCACGCGATGTGTTTGTCGAGCTCAGGACACGTAGCAATGTCTTTTTCGTCTGCAGCGAAGAAGAGTGGACGAGGCTCGTCGTCGGGGATGAAGGTCTCAAGCATCACGGCCAACTCCGATCGGTACGCCGCGTCAGACACTCGCACCGGCTTCGGCAGTGCCAGGAATCCGGCAAGTTCTGCAGAACGCGGAAGGTCCCTTGAGCGCATCGAGGATTTTCGACCCGTTTCATCTATGAACTCGAGCTTTGGGTGCCCACCGCCCCACGATCGATTTGCCAACAGGAAGGTTCTGGATCCGAACGACACCACAGCTCCGGGTTTGAGTGACTGTCGGTCGAGAGCCGGACCTGCAGGGTGGCTTGAACCGTCGTAGAACTCCCAGATGTCGCCGCGTTCGCACTCAGCAGCGCTGCGAAAGGTTGCGAGATCTCCCTGCCGTTCACGGAGGTTCTCGGCGAGCTGATCGGTTCGGGTGTCCCTGGCAAAGTTTGCAAAGGAGGCTGCGAGGAGTTCGGTTGCGTCTGCCTCGCTGTAGCGGGCGATGAGGTTGACCGCCATGTTGTAGGTGGGCGAAAACGAGGAACGCAGCGGATTCGATCCAGCACCGGCGATGCCGGTGGCTCGATCAAAGGGCACGTAGGGGCTGTAGAGCACCACTGCCGTCCCCTCGGTATCTATCCCCCGCCGACCTGCTCGTCCGGTCAGCTGCGTGAAGTCACTCGGTTGGAGGAGTTCGTGCCCGTCGCCGGTGTACTTGCTCAGTGAGTCAAGGACGACGGTTCGTGCAGGCATGTTGATACCGAGGGCGAGGGTCTCAGTTGCTGCCACCAACTTGACGAGGCCTTTGAGGAAAAGTTCCTCGACCGTCTCCTTGAACGCGGGGACCAGGCCGGCATGGTGGGCCGCCGCGCCGCGTTTCAGGTTTTCGAGCCACCCTTGATACCCCAGAACCGTGAGGTCTTCTTCGCTGAGATGCCCCACTCGTCGCTCCACGATTTCGTGGATCTCGGAACGTTCGTCGGCAGTGGTGAGGCGAAGCGAGGAATGAGCGATCTGCTGTGCCGTTTGGTCGCAGCCTTGTCGCGAGAAGAGGAAGTAGATGACGGGCAGGAGGCCCTCGGATGCGAGATGTTCAACGACGTCGGTTCTACGGGGAATACTCAACCTCCGGTGTCGTGACTTTGACGACTGCATCATCTTCGAGATGGTCGGATTTGGTCGCCCGTCTCGCGTGAACATCGGCAGCATCACCGACGCGCCCCCTTCGTAGCGATCGCGCCACATGAACATCGTGGTGAGCGGCACCGGTCGTGTGTGTTCCACCACCAGGTCTGTATCCCCGCGTCGTTCTCGAATCCAGTTCGTGAACTCTTCCGGATTGGCGATTGTCGCTGACAGGCAGACAAGTGGCACGGCCCTGGGAAGGTGAATGATCACTTCTTCCCACACCGAGCCGCGACTCCTGTCGGCGAGATAGTGCACTTCGTCGAGAATGACGACGCCAAGACCAGCAAGTGCGTGTGATCCTTCGTAGATCATGTTCCGAAGAACCTCGGTGGTCATGACGACAATCGGAGCGTCTCCGTTGACGACATTGTCACCGGTCAACAGGCCGACGGAGTCTTCTCCGTAGACCGATCGAAGGTCAGCAAACTTCTGGTTCGAAAGCGCCTTGATCGGCGTCGTGTAGAACGCCCGCTGCCCGGTGGCTACCGCCGCGGCGATCGATCCCTCAGCGACAACGGTTTTGCCAGCACCGGTTGGCGCGGTGACGACGACTGACCGACCTTCCCCTACGGAAAGCAGAGCTTCCACCTGGAAGGGATCGGGATCGAACGGGAGATCCGCGAGATAGCGTTTGATGGGTTCTTGTGCCTGCATCCATGGCGATGCTAGGAAGAACGGACCCCGTTACCGGCTTTCTGTCGACTCGCCCGCCGAAACCAACCGTGAGAACCAATCTTCGGTATCGAGAAGTGCGATGAATCGGTCGACTTCCGACGAAGTGATTGGGCCGGTCTTGGAAACAGAGATCTCGTAGGTGACACCGGTTGCAAGGAGAATGCTCGCCACTCGTTTGCTGGCGGGCCGTCGCTGGATCGTAAGACACTTCGGGCAGACAAATCGATAGCTGCCCTCGGTACCGTCCCCACGAAGCTCGAGGGATACGTCCGAGGTTCCGAGGTGTACCTCTCCACAGTGTTCGCAGGTTGTTTTGATGGTCGTCATCGTGCCTAACTCCGTATGCCAGCCTGATTGAGACATCGGCAGAAGACCGGATCGGTAAAGGACTATTCCCTACATAGTCACTGTGCTTGCATCCCGGTAGTCAGGGATGAGAAGCGAGACAATGGTGCTCACACCGCGAAAAGACGAGGTAATCGGAAGCCGAATCCGTTGCTCAGGCGTAGCGGGTGGCGATGCGGTATCTCAGGTCGTCGAGTGCGGCGGCGACGGTCTCGCCCTCCTCAAAGTGGGCATCGCTCCCGAGGCGCAACAGCAGTCTTGCGGCAACCATGGGATCGCTTACCCGCATCGTGAAGCGTGTCTCACCCGATGCAAGCGGTTCAGCATCGCCGGGATAATACTCACTCACCCAGCGCGAGGCCGGGCCGACCGTGAAGGTCACCACGTGGTCTTCGGGCGTCGGTTCATAGCGCACGATCGACGATGCATCAGCAACGGATGGTTCGTACAGCTCGTCAAGAACCGCGACTTCATCGATGCGATCCACACGAAACAGCCGGTCTGCCCCCGCTCGGCGGCAGAAGCCCGAGAAATACCAGTTTCCAAGGTTGAAGAACACGGATTCTCCCTCCACAACCCGCTCCGTTCGTTCGTTGGAGGCAATGCCGACGTACCCGATCTTGACGAGCCGATTGCTGTCGATTGCTTCTCGGAGGTCCGATACCGCTTCGGGAGCCTCGATGTCGAACAGCACAGCATCTGTCGCATCCGCACCCACTGCGGCCGAGAGCTTGTCGATGGCGCTCGCCAGGGCCGGGGGTGCCTGGCGAGACGCAAGGAACGTGGAGGCGGCTGCGAGGAGGCCGAGTGCTTCGGCGGGCGTGAGTCGCATGGGGCGAGAGAAGTAGTCCGCCGAATCGATCGTCACCTCATCGTCGAAGATGTCAACGTCGATCAATTCGCCCGGACCGTATCCGGGGAGACCCGTGAGGAACACGAGTTGGAGATCCTTCACCACATCATTGCGGTGAGCGTATCCGAACCGTTCCATGAGATCGTCGATCGTCGCCACTTCGTGTTCGACGGTGTACGGGATCATGGCGAGGATTCTGGCGATCCGGTTCGCGGTTCGGTCACTCATGCCACGACACTGAGATGTGCGATGAGGCGATCCCGAAGCCCCTGGGGCTCGATGATCACGGCCTTGTCGTCGAACCCGAGCACCCAGCCAATGAAGGACTGCTCGGCTCGCACGGGAATACGGAGCGTTGTCGTCGAATCGGTACGGCTGACCACCTCGGCGTCGGGCACCTGGTTGGCAGCGATTTGAGCGACCTCATTGTCGAATTCGACGATGGCAAGGGACGCATTTTCGGTTTCCCTGTCGCCGCTCGGGATCACATCGGCCGGGTCGAAGCCATCCGGCCTCGAAAAAGCCGACGGTTCGCCAACCAGCGTCGGGTTCGTCATTCGGTCAACACGGAATGCCTTGACCGTTTCAGGATCTCCGACTTCGGGTGCTGCGAGATACCAATGCCCGAGGCGGTGCGCAATTGCATAGGGTGTTGCTCGCCGAGACGTTCCGCTGTAGTCGAATGCGAGAACTCTGCGAGACGAAACGCTGTCGAAGAGCAGACCCAGCACATCGAGGTCGTGTCCGAGGTCCGCGGCCACATTCGGTGCGTTGAGGACCGGAGATGCCCCACCAAGTTTGAAGATCGCCGAGAGACCTGTTGATTGCCCGGCAAACTGCACGGCTTGTGCGGCAATGAGCAACGCTGAGCGCTCCTCCTCTGTGAGTCCGGGATCGTCGATGGCGTACTCATCGGGAGGGATCACGTAGCCATCCTCGACCTCCCAGATGTCGATGGCGCTCATCGTGAGCGGTACACCGAGGGAGCGAAGAAGATCCTTGTCCCGTTCGAATGTCCGACGAAACGCCTCGTCCGTCTCCTGTTCGTACCCTGCCACCGTGTTCCTGATCTCGTCCGCTGTGACGGGACGTCCGACCGTCAGGAGGAATGCGAGGAGATTCAAGATCCGTTCAATGACGCGCTGCATACTCGAGAGATTACCGATTACAGATTACGGATTACAGACTGTCGATCAGGCGATCGACTCGCTCGTCATACGCCTTGAAGGGGTCCTTGCACAGCACCGTGCGTTGCGCCTGATCGTTGAGTTTGAGATGTACCCAGTCGACCGTGAAGTCCCGACGGTTTTCCTTCGCCGCTCGGATGAACGCCCCCCGCAGGCGTGCCCGAGTCGTCTGGGGTGGTTCAACCATGGCGCGGGTCACATCGGCGTCGGTGACGATCCGATCGACGAGGCCGGCTTTCTCCATCTTGTAGAACAACCCTCGGTCGCGGTTCACGTCGTGGTAGTTGAGATCAATGAGGGCGAGGCGTGCTGAGGACAAGGCGAGGTTGTGGCGTTCCCGATACCGCTCCATCAGGTGATACTTGGCAACCCAATCGACCTCACGGTGGAGCGTCATGGGATCCTTCTCAAGACCGGTCAGCAGGTGTTCCCACATGCTCACCGCCCTTTCGATCTCGGGAGAAACACCGGTCGTTCGGGTGTAGCGCATGACCCGTTCGAGATACTCCCATTGGATATCAAGGGCACTGAGCTCGCGCCCGTTCGCCAGGCGTACTTTTCGACGACAGGTCATGTCGTGGCTGATCTCGCGGATCGCTCGTATCGGGTTCTCGAGGGTCAGGTCGCGAAACACGACCTCGTCTTCCAGCATCTGCAGGAGCGCGACCGTCGAGCCCACCTTGGCGTAGGTCGCATACTCGGACATGTTCGAATCGCCTGCGATCACGTGAAGTCGTCGGTACCGCTCAGCGTCGGCGTGCGGCTCGTCTCGTGTGTTGATGATGGGACGACTCCGAGTCGTCGCTGAAGACGAGCCCTCCCAGATGTGTTCTGCCCGTTGTGCAAGCGAGTAGATCGTTCCTCGAGCCGTACCGAGCAGCTTTCCGGCTCCGGCCCAGATCTGGCGGGTCACAAAGAATGGGATCAGCGTGTCGATGGTGCGCTGGAAGTCGGCGTGTCGTCTGATCAGATAGTTTTCGTGGCATCCGTAGGAATTCCCGGCAGAATCGGTGTTGTTCCGGTAGAGATAGATGTCGCCCCGAATCCCTTCCTCTGCGAGTCGCCGTTCAGCAGATTCGACGAGTCCCTCCAGAATCCGTTCGCCGGCTCGGTCATGGGCCACGAGGTCATAGAGACTGTCGCATTCGGGCGTTGCATACTCGGGATGACTCCCGACGTCGAGATACAGTCGCGCCCCGTTTTCAAGAAAGACGTTTGACGACCTCCCCCAGCTCACGACCCTTCGGAAAAGGTATCGGGCCACTTCATCCGGTGAGAGACGGCGTTGTCCACGCAACACACATGTGACGCCGTACTCGTTCTCCAGCCCAAAGATTCGCCTATGCACAGTTTCAGCGTAACCGCTGGATCCCGATGTTCGGCGTCAGACTTCAGAAGGCGTCGGTGCCCTACGACCTGGCGGAAGTGATCTCTTCGGTGGTGAGTCGGCGGAATGCCCTACGACCAGCGTTGCGGTCGAGGAAAGCAGTCTCCCAATTGTCGGGTTCGATCGGTTCGCCGCCGGCTTCTTCGAT
>QQUL01000145.1 GCA_008501565.1 Armatimonadota bacterium | reverse complement strand
ACACCGACCTCTGCCTTTGCAACCCCGATGGCATCAAGCCATTCAGCGGCCTCGGTTGCATCGATCTCGATATCCATGCGCTTGGCTGCAGAGATGACTTCGTCGATGTGCATTTGTTCCGTCATGAGAACCCCCTGGTGGTCGAAAGAGGCACACTACCCGGTGTCCGATGACCGAAGACCGATAACCGATGACCGATGCCCGAGTTCAGAAGTCTGACGTCAGACGTCAGACGTCAGACGTCAGAAGGAGCTGCCAGCTCAGCTTGTCACGCCGGGTTCAAGGTCGTTCGCTGCATCGATCCAGCCCTGGATCATCTCGACCGTCGGGAGTCTCTGCACTCGTCGGCGTTTCGAATTGATCTGCGTGAGAGACACCATGAGGTTTTGTGCATTCCGGCGACGAAGCGCCTTGATGGTGTCGACACCGCTTGCCGCGAGAAGATCTGCGTACTCGGCCCCCACACCCTTCACCCGCATCAGGTCGGCTTGCTGCGCCCACTTGAGCAGATCCGTGGTTGCGATACCGGTTCTCGCGGAAATGTCGGCTCGACCTCGTCGCGATGCTGCCTGTTCGAGCAGGGCCTCTGTGGTCCTGACTCGCCCCTTCCGCAACTTCGTTGCATCTCGTTGACCGATCGCCCGTATCGCAGATATGGATGCCACGGCGCTCCTCCATGTCGACTCGCTCAGCTTTGATCGAGACTACTCATTTCGTTGGGCCTCGCGCTTGGCGACTATCTCCTGCGATGCGCGACCTGGTCCGCAGTGTTCAGGATCTGCGTCCCAAGCTCGTCGAAATGGCATTCTTCAATTGTTGTCGCGTGCATGGAGATGACATCGTGCAGTTGATAGTCACCCTCGAGGCCGAGCAACCGCTCGAGCAATCCGTGTCCAATGACAACGGGCCAACCCCGCGCATATCGATACTTCGGGACCACCGCGTCGGCGTGGCTGTCCTGTGCCCGCTCCACAAGCGCGTCAACAACCCTCGCTGGCACACCAGGCTGATCGGCGCGAGCTATGACGCAGTTCGATACCTGTCTGTCTCTCATGATGTGATCGAGCGCAGCGCGGAGGGGTGACGAGGCTCCTTCTTCCCACTCAGGGTCAACGATCACGGTCACGGAAAGGTCCGCGATTGCGTCGGCCACCAATTCATGGTCTGGGCCGATGACGACCACACGGTTCTGCACATTCCAGTCGAAGGAGCCAAGCACAACTTGCCTGAGCATCGCGACACCGTCGATTGGTGTGAGATATTTCGGGGACGAAAAGCCCTCGCCGGTATCGGCTGCGAGTATGACGGCGACTGTCGACAACGGGAACTCTTTCGGGCGGTTTGGATGGCACCGCAACGGTACCGGACGCCCCCCGACTAGCGGCCAGCGCTACCCGGACAGGGCATCGATGAGATCCGACTGGAGACCCCCCAGCCACGCCACGGCGGCAAGAGCAGGATCCTGTGAGATCCTCGTCTCCCATCCCGATCCTGTGTCGAAGGCGTTGGCCCTGGCCGCAAGGGTCAGACGCGCCGCGTTGATCGCCCGCAGAACGGACTTCGCCTCATCGACGCTTATGGTCTGCGTTGCGCGGGTGAGTTCCATCAGAACGTCAAGGTCCGCATCCCTGTCGGTTGCAAGCTGAGAACCGACAAGCTCTTGGAATTCGGCGGATGCGTCGGGGTCGTCGCGGTATGCATTCCGATACAGAACAGATATGGCAGCGTCGTCCGGGATTACTCCGACGGTCGCAAGAAGGTCGGGAATCTGCACCAAGAGTGCTTTGTCCTCGACGCTGAGCTTCGCAACCACATCGTCCCCTCGTCGTGTGAAGACACGTCTCACGACTGCTCCATGGTTGCCCAAAGCCCGTACCGGTGGAGGCGGTACACGGCGAGTTCCGCAGGCTCGCGCATTCCGGAGAACACAACGGCCTTTCCTTCGTTGTGTACCGCCAGCATGAGCTTCGTCGCCTTGTCAACTCCAAAGCCAAACACATCCTGGAACACGTACACGACATAGTCCATGAGATTGACAGGGTCGTCCCACACAATGACGACCCACGGAAGATCGGGGGTGGTCCGTTCCTCGATGTCCGGGCTGTGCGTCGGCGCGGTCATGAACGCTCCGACGCACTCTCCGTCACGTCGTCCATCTGATCCTTCGCACGCTGTGCATGGATCCAATGCTCGAAGTCAACCTTGGCAACGCGCCACTCTCTCCCGAACTTCACGGCCGGGAGATCTCCCGAGCGGAGAACCGATGTCACGACGAACGTCGAGACATCCATGTACTCGCAGATATCGGCCACGGTGAGCCACGGCTTGTCGATGTTGACAGCAATTCGCTCCATGATGTCAGAGTAGGCCAGACCGTCCATTCGTTCCAGACCCCCAAAAAAGAAACCTCTTGCCAACCGCGAAAACCGACCGTATCTTCAACAGGCTTGAAAGTCATGACCACCCGGTCGAAACGCGAGGGTCGAAGGGGCCAGTGCGGGCGTTGATCCGGGAAGGTGACAGAAATGATCAGTGCATCAGTCGCTGGGACCCACCGATTCGGTCGGGTCAAGAAGAACGGCTACGACCCCGCTGAGGTCGACGCCATCGTTGGTCGACTCATTGATGCCCTTGAGGAGTATCAGGATCGCGCCAAGCATCTCGAACGAAAGCTCGACGACTCCCATGTCTCGGCGGCGGCAATCTCACGCACACTCGCCGCGGTCGAAGAAACGAAGGCTCAGATACTCGCCGAAGCCGAGACCGATGCCGATCTGATCACTGCCCATGCACATGCTGAAGCCGAAAAGGTCGCCGTTCTCGCTGCCGGGCTCGGGGCAGAAGTCTCGGCAAGACGCGACGCGATTCTCACTGAAGCGTTTCGTGAAGCCGATGCTGCCATCGCAAGGTCTCAGATGCAGATTGCTGAACAACAAATCGAGGCAGCAACCACGGCCGCTTCGATCATCACGGAGGCAGTCGCCCGGGCCGATGAAGCCGAGCGTGAGGCGTCCGACTCGCTGCGCACGGCATCAATGGTTGCTGCGTGGCGGTCCCGAGAGTCCGAGCTCGCTGCTCGAACTCGGATCTTGAAGGCCGAGGCGCAGGCTGCAGCCATCATTGAACAAGCCGAACGTGAAAGCGATCGATTGGGAGATCGGGTCCAGGAGTTGCGAGCGGCCGTGTCGAACCTACAGGCATCGGCGGCGGATCTGGCAAGGGATACGATCAAACGTGCTGACGTGATCGATCTTGAGGCGATAGCCGCACGAGACACGTCGGCAGAGGAGCCAGCACCGGTTGTGCCGATCGACAGAACAGTGAAGCGTTACTCGCCACCGCCCGATACACCAACCAAGGTCGAAACCGATGATTCCCCCGAAACGTACTATCAGCGTCGTGCCGGTGGCATCAAGGAACGAATCAAGATCGCCCGACTGATCAACTGATCGGTCGACGCGGGCGGAGCGACAAGGGCACCGGTGGTAACCCCACCGGTGTTTGTCGTTCGCAGTCCGATGACCGATGACCGATATCCGACGACCGACTTCTGACATCGCGTCTTTTCCCGTCCTCCCGCTCGCGGGGGGACGCGCCGAGCGCAGCGAGGGGCAGGGGGGCTCTCTGACTTCTGACTTCTGACTTCTGACTTCTGACTTCTGACTTCTGACTTGGGTTCAAGCGGTGGGCGTGACATGTGACCTGAGGAGGTTCTATGTCACGTCCGGCTACGCCGTGGGGGACGGTTCATGATGTGTTGTTTGCGGTTGGTCGGGGGGTCAAGTACTGCGATGTCGCGGTGCTTTGTGGGGTGTCGACCCAGACAATTGTGAGGCTTGTCGGCGAGTATGGGTTGATGTGTACTCGTGAACGTAAACCTCGGGAAGGGTCTTTGACGCTCGATGAACGGGTCGAGATCGCTGTGGGGATACGACAGGGTGAGTCGTTGGCTGAGATCGGGAGGCGGATTGGGAGGCCCCGACAGACGGTGTCTGCTGAGGTGAAACGTCACGGCGGTGTCAAGGGGTATCACCCGTTGCGTGCCCAAGATGCTGCTGATCGTGCGGCGCGACGACCACGTCGGGGATGGATCCAGACGCGTCCTGAGGTGTGGGATCAGGTGGTTGCGTGCCTCAAACAGTGGTGGTCTCCCGAACAGATCGCGGTGTTTTTGCGACACGAGCATCCTGATGACCCATACTGGTGGGTGTCGCACGAATCGATCTATCACGCTGTCTATGTGCAAGCCAAAGGCACCCTCAAAGCTGAGCTGGTGTCGTGTTTGCGGCGTGGGAGGACTCGCCGCAAGCCCCGTGCAACGGTCAGTGAGCGTCAGTCCCGGCAGGTGATCCCAGACATGGTGATGATCAGTGAACGGCCACCTGAAGTCGATGACCGTGCCATTCCTGGTCATTGGGAAGGTGACCTCATTGTGGGGAAAGGCAACCGGACATTCGTAGCAACCCTGGTCGAACGCAGGTCCCGGTTCGGGCTCCTCGTCAAGATCGATTCAAAAGATGCTGCCCATGTTGCTGAACGGATCGCTGCGAAGGTCTCGACGCTGCCTGAGCATCTGGTCAAGTCCCTCACCTGGGATCAAGGACGAGAGATGACCAACCACGTCGACCTTGCGGTCGCTGCCGACATTGACGTATATTTCTGTGATCCGAGGTCGCCCTGGCAGCGAGGCTCCAACGAGAACTGGAACGGTCTCGTCCGCCAGTACCTGCCCAAAGGGACCGACCTATCGCTCCACAGCCAAGCCGACCTCGACAAGATGGCTATCAGCTTGAACCAGAGACCACGCAAGACACTCGGGTGGAAAACACCAGCCGAAGTCTTCAACAAAGACGTCACGCTCGCCGCTTGAATTCACCTGACTTCTGACGTCGGATATTCGGAATTGATATGGGTTCACTCAGGTTATGCTGTGTGCATTGACTTAGAATTGCGGGGAAATCGACCCGCGCACACGCAAGGAGACATCACATGGGACGAGCCGTCGGAATCGACCTCGGAACTACAAACTCGGTCATCGCCGTTCTTGAAGGCGGCGAGCCACAGGTAATCGCAAACGCTGAGGGACATCGCACGACGCCGTCCGTTGTGGCATTTGCCAAGAACGGCGAGGTTCTCGTCGGTGATCAGGCCAAGCGACAGGCGATCACCAACCCCAACCGCACCGTCCGTTCGGTCAAGCGACACATGGGAACAGATTGGTCCATCGAAATCGATGGGAAGGACTACTCCGCTCAGGAGATTTCAGCGCGCATTCTCCAGAAGCTGAAGGCTGATGCCGAGGCCTATCTCGGAGAACCCGTGACCAAGGCGGTCATCACGGTCCCTGCCTACTTCGGGGACGCACAACGACAGGCCACCAAGGAAGCCGGACAGATCGCCGGTCTTGAGGTGGAGCGGATCGTCAACGAGCCGACTGCAGCGTCGCTCGCATACGGACTCGACAAGGCCCATGCCGACGAGCAGATTCTGGTCTACGACCTCGGAGGTGGAACGTTCGACGTTTCGGTGCTCGAAATCGGTGAGGGAGTCTTTGAAGTCAAGTCCACTGCTGGCGACACGAAGCTCGGTGGTGACGACTGGGACGAAGTCGTGATGGATTGGCTTGTCGACGCCTTCAAGAAGGAGAACGGTGTTGACCTGTCGAAGGATGCCATGGCTCTGACCCGTCTCAAGGAGGCAGCGGAGAAGGCGAAGATTGAACTCTCGTCCGTCCAGGAGACTGAGATCAACCTCCCGTTCATCACCGCCACGGCCGACGGCCCCATTCATCTCCTCAAGACGTTGACCCGGTCCGAGTTCGAAAGAATGACCGCCGATCTCGTTGAGCGCACCCGGGAGCCATTCCAGCGTGCGATCAAGGATGCGGGGGTCCCTCTCGCAGATATCGACCATGTGATCCTGGTCGGTGGAACGACGAGGATTCCTGCGGTACAGGCTCTCGTCACGGAGCTGGCAGGCAAGGAACCGAACAGAAGTGTGAACCCGGACGAGGTCGTTGGCCTCGGTGCCGCAATCCAGGCAGGTGTCCTGTCGGGAGATGTCTCAGGAATCCTGCTGCTCGATGTCACGCCGCTGACGCTTGGTATCGAGACGAAGGGTGGCGTCGCCACGAAGATGATCGAGCGGAACACAACAATCCCGACAAAGCGTTCGGAGATCTTCACGACAGCGGCTGACAATCAGCCCGAGGTCGACATCCACGTGGTGCAGGGCGAGCGCGCAATGGCCCGCGACAACAACAGCCTCGGGCAGTTCAAGCTCGACGGAATCGCCCCCGCACCAAGCGGGGTCCCTCAGATCGAGGTCACGTTTGATATTGACACGAACGGAATCGTGTCCGTGTCGGCGAAGGATCTCGGAACTGGACGCACGCAGCACGTGACGATCACGGGCGGAACGGCGCTGGACAAGGACGACATCGATCGCATGGTCAAGGACGCCGAGGCGTACGCCGCTGAGGATGCCGAGCGCAAGGAATCGGCCGAAGCTCGCAACGCTGCGGATCACGCCGTGCACACCGTTGGAAAGCAGCTTGCAGATCACGGTGACAAGCTCGAGGAGTCCGAAAAGGCGCCCATCCAGGCAAAGCTCGATGAACTCAAGGAGCTCATCGAGAACGCGAACGCCTCAACCGACGAGCTCAAGACCGTGACGGGAGAGCTGCTCCAGTCGGCTCAGACGATCGGCGAGAAGATCTACGCGGCGGCACAGGCTGAAGCCGAGGCGGCAGCGACCGATGGCGAGACACCGTCCGACAACGACGACGTGGTCGAAGCCGAAGTCGTGGACGACGAGGAGGCCTAGGCATTCCCCTCTCCCGCTATGCGGGAGAGGCGAGGTCAACACCATGACTGACAAAAATACAATTGACGAAGCAGCCACAGAACTCGGCGCCCAGACAGACGGAGCATCGGCTGAAATCAAGGCCGTTCTCACTGATCCGACGCCGGAGTCGCTTGGTCTCACCCTGCCCGACGATCCAGACGAGGCACAGCTCATCTTGCTGAGAGAGCTCGCCGAAGCTCGCGAAGAGGCCGGTGATTTGCTCGGGAATCTCCAACGCGTTGCCGCAGAATTCGACAACCATCGGAAGCGGACCGAACGCGATCAGGTCGAGAACGTCCAGCGTGCGAGCCAGCGGGTCATCGAGTCGCTGCTTCCCGCACTCGACTCCCTTGACGCTGCCCTGGAAATCGAAGCGACAACCGAGACCGAGACACGCATGTTGGAAGGCATGCGCGGAACGCAGATCCTCATTCTCGACACCCTCGCACGCGACGGTTTTGCGCCGATTGAGGCCGTCGGTGCTCCGTTCGACCCGGCACTGCATGAAGCGATCTCAGTGAATCCGGGTGAAGGTGACCAGATCGTCGACAAGGAAGTCAGAAAGGGATACGTGATGCGAGGAAGGGTGATTCGCCCATCCCTCGTCATCGTTGGACATGCGTAAGGAATGGCTCGAGAAGGACTACTACGCCACGCTTGGCGTTTCCAAGGACGCCCCCCAAAAGGAGATCAAGAAGGCGTTCCGAAATCTCGCGCGCGAATCGCATCCCGACAACAATCCCGACGACGAGTCGGCTGAGGCACGGTTCAAGGAGATCAACGAAGCGTACGACACCATCGGCGACGAAGAGACTCGCAAGGAATACGACCATGCACGCGAGATGGGCTACTTCGTTGGAGGTCCGAGCGGCGGTCAGCAGTATGTACGGGTCGAAGACCTCTTCGGTGGTCAGGCTGGTGGCGCCCAGGATCTGTTCGGTGGATTCCAGGATCTGTTCTCGGGTGGCCGACGCCAGCCACAGCCTCGAAAGGGAGCTGACGCGACTGGAGCCATTCACCTCTCCTTCCACGAAGCGCTCCAAGGAACGACCCGTGAGCTCAGTGTCAACGGCAAAACCATCAAGGTGAAGATCCCGAAAGGCATTTCGTCGGGAACGAAGGTGCGAGTCAAGGGAAAGGGAGGGCCCGGAGCCAACGGAGGTCCCCCTGGTGACCTCTATGTAGAAGTCAGTGTCGGAACACACCCAATCTTCGGCCGAACCGGCAAACGCGACCTCACGATCGAGGTACCGATCTCATATCCGGAAGCGACCCTTGGCGCAACCATCGCGGTTCCGACCCTCGACGGGTCGACCAAGATCAAAGTACCTCCCGGAACCACCTCGGGCACGACCTTGAAACTGTCGAAGAAGGGGGTCGAAACCGCCAACGGCATCGGTGACCTGCTCGTGACACTCGTCATTGCCCTGAACCCCGACCCGGGGTCCGATGAGCGTGAGGCACTTGCTGCCCTTCGCTCCGCCGAGTCGGATTGGAATCCGCGTGCCAGACTGGGGATCGCATCATGACTGAACGTACCGAAGCCGTCTACATCATCTCGGTCGCCGCTGAGATCGTCGGCATGCACCCGCAGACGCTACGCGGCTATGAGCAGAAGGGTCTCGTGGAGCCGTTCCGGACGCCGGGTGGGACACGGCGATACAGCCAGGAAGACGTCGAGCGGCTGCTCTTGATCCAAGAACTGTCGAACGCCGGCGTCAACCTCGAGGGGATCAAGCGAATACTGTCCCTGGAGGCAGAAAACGCACGACTTGCGAACCAGGTCGCTCGCCTCAAGAGACTCCTTGAGGATGCAGAGCGACGACGGGGTCAGGCACCGAGCCGCACCGTGGTGCGATTCGGAAGTTCATCATCGAGCCTTCCCGACGTCCGACGACCAAATCCACTCGGCTGATGTCGTGCACCAGCCAGAAGTCAGACGTCACGGATCGACCATTAGCGTGAGGATTCCAACGACTTGAGAAGCCATGGCACCAACTGAAGAGACTGATTCCGAGCGCTACGAACGTGAGCGCAAGGAAGACAATGAGAGATACGAGCGAGAGCGGCGGGCCGAGCGCGAGCTCGCCGACAAACGTCGCAAGGATGCCGCTGAGAAGCACGACAGGGAGCGACGCGGCGGCTGATGTCGGCTTAGGCGTGGTAGCGATGGAGCATCCTGAGTCGGCCGCCCACGGGCCGAACTCAGGACCGGGATTCGGATCCTCCGAACGGATTGCTCAGGACGCCGCCAGAACCTCGTCAAGGGCCTCGACAAACCGAGCGTTTTCCGATGGCGTTCCAACGGTGACACGCAATCCGACTCCAAGCCTTCGAACGATGACCCCTTTCGCCATCAAGGCGTCGGCGATCTCCCGAGAAGGCCTTGCCGGTACGAAGTAGACATAGTTGGCCTGTGATTCGGCCGGTGCAACGCCGCGCTCAACAAGTGCCGCAAACAGAAAGTCGCGCCCCTCGGCATTCGCCGATACACGCTCTTTCACGCGGTCCTGATGCTTGAGCGCTTCAATGGCGCCGGCTTGGGCAACGGCCGTTGCGGAGAAGGGTGCCTGGGTGCGCCGCAGATCTGCGATCAAATCCTCGTTTCCAACGCCGAATCCGATGCGGAGGCCCGCCAGACCGTAGACCTTGGAGAACGTCCGCAACGTCAGGACGT
>QQUL01000105.1 GCA_008501565.1 Armatimonadota bacterium | reverse complement strand
CCCCATTTCGCCCCCGAGAGTGGCAGGACTCGGGACGTTCGGGTTTCGCATCACCAACCCAGGACCGGCTCCGTCTCCTGACAGGTCCAGGACTGCACCTCTGAGGTTCTCAACGGAGTCAAGAGCGATCGCTACGTCCAACCCACCGTGGTTCTCCACGATGTCGGAGGGCGTGACGTCCTCGGGCCGCAAGAAGGACGTTTCGTAGATGAATCCTTGGGCACCAACACCGGTGATACGGAGACCCAGGTGGAGACCGGGTAGATCTTCACCCTCTCGTAGGGCCAGGACCTTGTCGCGGGCGGCGT
The DNA here is from genome assembly GCA_008501565.1 of Armatimonadota bacterium. Classification (GTDB taxonomy): domain Bacteria; phylum Actinomycetota; class Acidimicrobiia; order Spongiisociales; family UBA5794; genus UBA5794. Next base: position 9,256 of record QQUL01000105.1, on the reverse strand, counting down.
CAGAAATTTCAACGATGTGTGTAGATGTGTCGCTCATATTGCTGGAGGATACTGCTGCCAGCTACTCCGGCGACCGATATGGAACGGAGATCAGCTCGTGTGTGTTCAGATCGACGATTTGCTCCACATCGCTGCTGGCGTCTGCTATCCAATGTGCGAGCGTTTCCCCTGGCACACGCACAATCCACCACATGACATCGTGTGTGCCGGCCGTTCGTCGTTGCCGCCACACCGACCGACCGTGTCTAACGGCATCACCCTCGGCTTCGTAGGTTCCGAGAACTGTCTCACTCGTACCGGCGAAAGGTTTCCCCGGCACGGATGCGGGTTCGCAGAACTCAACCAACTCAAACGACATTCGAGACCCTCCTGTTGATTCCATAATACCAGTTGAGCCGCCACCGGTCGCCTGATCGCGGATAGGATGCCGCCAATGGACCTCATCGATCTGTACACACCTGACGACATCGTCGCCGCCGTCGAGAAGGTCGGCCGCGAGATTGCGAACGACTATCGCGACAAGAACCCGTTGTTCGTCGGTGTCCTGACGGGCTCGTTCGTCTTCGTTGCCGACCTCATGCGGGCTGCGGCGATTCCGTCACAGGTTGACTTCATCCGCGCCCGCTCGTACGGAAGCTCCATGGAGTCCTCAGGTGCCGTCGAGATCACCAAGGACATCGAGCATGATGTCCGCGATCGACACGTGATCCTCGTTGAGGACATTCTCGACACCGGGCTCACGTTGCGGTTCGTAGAGGATCGGATCAGAGTCGGGAAGCCGGCATCGGTCGTGGCGTGTGCACTGCTGTCACGCTCTGGTCAACCCAAACCCGAGTACTGGGGTATCGAGGTTCCGCCCGGGTTCGTCGTCGGCTACGGAATCGACTACGCCGAGCAATATCGCTGGCTCACCTCGATCAAGACCGTGGCGGGAACGGGCGACCACGCGCTCGATTGAGCTGCACGACATTGATTCCGAGAAAACAGCGAAACTCGTCGTACCATGTGTAGGTCGAACGCATAGGTCGCCACCTACGCACCCCCGGGCACGTGCGCTGTGCCCCCTACAGACCGGGAAGCCGATGACAGCTGCCATGACCGCAGATCTTCCGATCATTATTCAAGGTGGGATGGGTGCCGCGGTGTCCGACTGGCGCCTTGCAAACGCCGTGTCCCGAACAGGCCAACTCGGCGTGATATCAGGCACCGCACTCGATGCCATCTTGGCGCGGCGTCTCCAACTTGGTGACCCTGGCGGCCACATGCGCCGAGCACTCGATGCCTTCCCGATCCCCGATGTCGCCAAGCGCATCGTCGACAAATACTTCATCGACGGCGGAAAGAGCGACGACACCCCGTTCATCACCAAGCCAATGATCAGCCACAAGGCATCCCAACTCACGAATGAGCTGCTCGTCGCCGCGAATTTCGTCGAAGTGTTCCTCGCAAAGGAAGGTCATAGCAACCCCGTCGGTGTCAACTTCCTCGAGAAGATCCAAGTACCGACGCTCCCCTCTCTCTACGGCTCCATGCTTGCGGGAGTCGACTACATATTGATGGGTGCCGGCATCCCCAAGGCCATCCCGGGCATCCTCGACCGGCTCTCGCAGGGTTCCGATGTCGAGATGAAGATCGACGTCAAGGGGCTCACGGACAAGGGCGATCCGTATGTGCGGTTCTCACCGAAGAAGTTCGCACAGGATCTCGTCGCAAAGCTCCCTCGGCCGAAGTTCCTTGCCATCGTGTCTTCACACATCCTCGCAAAGATGCTTGCGACGAAGTCCTCCGGTGAGGTGAACGGGTTTGTCGTCGAGCTCCCCGTCGCCGGTGGACACAACGCACCACCTCGCAAGAAGGGCGAATTCAACGAGATCGGTGAGCCGATCTACGGCGAGCGAGACGAGGTCGACCTCGACGAGATCGCCAAGCTTGGGAAACCGTTCTGGCTTGCCGGCGGCTACGCCGAGCCACATCAGGTCAAGAGTGCTCTCGAAGCAGGAGCCGTTGGAGTACAGGTGGGAACCGCTTTCGCCTACTGCAACGAATCAGGGTTCACGCGAGACATCAAGGATCAGGTCATCACCCAGTCCCGTGACAGCGAAGTGAAGGTGTACACCGATGCCGTCGCCTCCCCCACCGGTTTCCCGTTCAAGGTGATCGAGTTGGAACAGACGCTGTCGAACCCGACGCTGTACGAACGTCGTGAGCGGATCTGCGATCTTGGCTATCTCCGTCATGCGTATGAACGCCCGAACGGAACCATCGGCTGGCGCTGTCCATCGGAACCGGTCGATGAGTACCTCGACAAGGGCGGCGATCTCTCGGAAACCGTCGGGCGCAAGTGTCTGTGCAATTCACTCGTTGCAAACGTCGGCATGGCTCAGGTAACGCCGAAAGGCGTTCATGAGGAGATGTTGATCACCTCGGGCGACGACGCCGCCCATGTGGCCCGCTTCGCCCCCGAGGGCTCAACCGAATACTCCGCCGAGCACGTCATCAACTACCTCTTGAGTGACCTCGCCGTCTGATAGGACGGTTCACTGATCCTTCGTCGCGTCACGCACGCTGTGACGCGTCACTGGGATCGTACGGTCACGGCCCCGAGGTAGCATCGGTCGGATGCGCACGTTGTCGGTCTATTGGAACCTCCTCCGCCACAACGCCGACTTCAGGAAACTGTACGTTGCCCGCCTGATCTCCTTCGGTGGCGACTGGTTTCTCGTCGTACCACTCGTGGGTCTCGTCTATGAGGCGTCGAACTCAGCGTTTGCGGCAGCTTCGGTCATAGCCGTTCAGGCGCTCCCGGCACTTCTCCTGGCGCCGGTCACCGGAACGATGGCAGATCGATTCGACCGAAAGAAGATCCTGGTTGCTGCAGACATCATCCGTGCCTGTTTGGTTCTCAGCCTGTTGGCTGCAGACTCGTTTGGTGGAATCTGGTTTCCCCTCACGATCATGGCGCTCGACGGTGCCGGAGCCGCATTCTTCTATCCCGCGTCGGGTGCGGCGCTTCCCAATGTCGTACCTGCCGAGGATCTCGCTCCCGCAAACGTGCTGATGTCGTCAGCCTGGGGGGCGATGGCCGCTATCGGTGCTGGGCTTGGCGGTGTTGTTGCGGCGGTCGTGTCTCGTGATGCTGCTTTCGTCGTGAACGGAATCTCGTTCATCGTGTCCGCGATCCTGATCGCCCGAATCTCGGTCAGTCTTCAGGAGAAGGCTCGGACGGCGACCACTCGCATGTTCGATTCGGTACGGGACGCGCTGGCGTATGCGCGCGACCACAAACGGGTGGCGGCGTTGCTTACCGCCAAGTCGGTCCATGCGCTGACCTCGGGCGGAGCAGTCGGCCTGTTCGCCGTCGTGTCGTTTGTGCTCTTTGACACCGGGGATGGCGGTACGGGTCTGCTGTTCGGAGCACGCGGCGTCGGCAACCTTGTTGGTCCGATCATCGCCTTCAAGCTGGTGGGGGGCAACCAACGCAGAACCTTCGGTTCGATCGGATACGCAATGGCACTGTGGGGTGCCGCCTATCTCTTCGTCGGCGTTGCCCCGACTCTTGCGCTCGCTGGACTCGGGGTGTGTATCGGTCACATGGGAGGGGGCACACAATTCGCCTTTTCAACATACGGGCTGCAAGAGTTCAGTCCCGACCAGATCCGGGGACGAATCTTCGCCCTCGACTTCGGTCTCGCCACGCTGGCGATCGCGGTGTCGTCCCTCGCGGTCGGTGCGCTCGCTGAGGTGTTCACCGTGCGGAGCCTGCTGTTGGGCCTCGGGGCCTCCGGCGTGGTCTTCGGACTGGCGTGGACGTTTCTCACGGCAAGCATGTGGGCCGATCTGCCTTCGGTGGCACCCCACACCGATGAGGTCAGGTGAAGGTGCTTCGCCCTACGTGAAAGATCCCCGACCAGCAGATGCCGACCGGGGATCTTTCTATGGGTCTGGTTTTCGTTAGAAGCCTGCGCCGCCGGAGTCTCCTCCGCCAGTCTTCGAGCTCCCGGGTGTGCCGTATTTGGCCCACCACAGCTTCGCAGCATCGATACCGCCGACACCGAAGGCGATGGCGAGTCCGACACCGGATGCGAAGACGATGATCTTGACGATGTCCTCGGCGAATGTGATCGCGAGGATGTCGAATGCAAAGAGCACACCGAACACGAGGATCGCGATCCGGATCAGCCATGTCAGCCACGGAACAGACTTGTCGACCGCAAACGGTCGAATGAGATCTGCGGCCCAGTTGGCAACGGCAGCGGCGATGATCACGATTGCGGCTGAGACGAGGAGGAGTGGAATCCATGCAAGGAGACGCTCCAACAGGTCTTCGATCGTGTCAAGCTTGACAATCCGAACGGCTACGAGCCACAACAGCACCATCAGATAGGCATACGCTATCGATGCAGTGATCTTGGCAGGTGTCTGACCGCTTGGTTCAAGGGCCTTCGTCACGCCTGACTGGTCCCACAGGCCGTTGAGAGCCGGCAAGGCCAGGACGCGCTCGATGACCTTGCGGACCCACTGCAGTATCCATCTTCCAATCACGAGCACGAGCAACGCAACAAGAATGAGGATCGCCCATTCCACGATTGACTCGCCTAGTGATCGAAGTTCTTCCCAAAAATTGTCGGCGAACGTCATACGTAAGATCCTCTCCCATCGCTCAAGGTCTGGTTCCCCACCCACCCTACCGGAGCAAGCACGCCCGGGAGACGGTTTACGTGACGTGCTGCCCCTCGTTCGTAGGTGGATTCAGCCGGATCGCCCTCGGTTGGGGCGGGGTGGATTACTGTTTGGATCGATGGAGGTCGGACTTGGACTGGATTGACACAGCGGTCGAGAGCGTTGCGTTCATCGGCGGAGTTCGAGTGGCTGTCGCAATCGGGCTCGGCCTTGTCCTTGGCTTGGAGAGGCAGTTTTCGAACAAGGATGCCGGAGTCCGCACCTACGCATTGGTGGCGGGCGGAGCAGCGCTCTTCACCGTGATCTCGATCTATGGCTTCCCCGGATCGGACACGTCCCGGGTTGCGGCTCAAATCGTCACCGGGATTGGATTCTTGGGTGCTGGCTTGATCTTTCGTCAGGGATTGAACGTCCAAGGACTCACCACCGCCGCCGGTTTGTGGTCTGTGGCTGCGATTGGAATGGCGGCCGGAACCGGGTACTGGGGGCTTGCGATCGTCGTCACCGTGATCGTCCTGATCATGCTCGCAGTAACGAACAAGTTCTCGCCACAGTTGCGATCGCAAGCCCTGCGCGATGCACACTTTTCCGTCCGATTGACCGTGGCAGATGCTGCGACGATCCAGAGCATCCGAAAATCTGTGACCGCTTTGATGCCCTCTGCCGCCAAACCGATGGCGGACATGGGTCACTGGGCTATCGGACAACACAAAGGCATGCCGACGTTGACCCTTCAGCTGTCGGACGAAGAACTCCAGCAACTCGTTCCGATCTTTGAGGCCGACGATGCTGTCCGGAAAATACGTATCGAATCCAACCGTTGACCGACTCACCACGTACGCCTCTGGAATCGGTGATCCTCAAGGTGGGACGGTCTTGTGGGCGATACTGGATTTGAACCCAAAGTATCGACCCGAACTCACGGCTCAGCCGGTTTCCCACACCGCAATGAGTCGTAAAAGCCAAGAGGCATAGGCGTCGCGAAGGTGACTGGCACCCGTGATTCTTGAGGTGGAAGACTGGTGGGCGATACTGGATTTGAACCTAAAGTCTCGATCCGAATCCACCGCCGACCGTGTTGTCCACGGAGCAATGAGTCGTGAAAGCACCGAAACGGGGAAACCCGTCTCGTAGCACAAGAATCGGTGATTCTTGAGGTGGGACAAGACTGGTGGGCGATACTGGATTTGAACCAGTGACCCCTGCCGTGTCGAGGCAGTGCTCTGCCGCTGAGCTAATCGCCCTCTCGGGAGTCGGAAGATAGCGGCGGGGTCAGGGAAAGCGCAACGTTCAGGAAGAAAGGGCTTTCTTGGCGCTGTCGTGCCTCCACAGCAGCAGCGTGATCACGCCGATGATCACCTGTGGGAAGTAGGTGAATGCTCTCCACACCAGGGTCGCGGCAAGGGCGTCGTCCTGTGACATGCCGAACCCGGCAAGCATGCTCGTGATGATCGCATCGGTGGTTCCGAGACCGCCGGGCGGTATGGGAATGAACGTCGCGAGTCGACCGAGGGCAAACGCTGCGAATGCTTCAGCGAGGGTGATCGGTCCGTCAAATCCACCCTGCAGGGCCACGACCGCGAGGTACAGAATCGAGAACTGGGCGAGCTGTTGTCCGACGTTGGCTGCCGTGATGAGAATCCAGCGGTCAGCGACGACATCGATGATCGATACCCGGAAGTCGACCAGCGCCTCGGCAGCATCGAACGAGACCTCCTTGTGGATGATCCCGGCGCCCCAGCGTACGACGGCGTTGCCCCATCCACCGATGCGGCGAGCCAGCGCCTCGCTCCGAAGGATCAGCGCCAGTCCACCAACCATCAAGACGACCAGGATCGCAGCCACCACGGTGATGGCCACATCCTCGGCACCGGTCTGTCCGGTGATCGTAAGTCCGATGATCGCAAGCAACGGCAGAGACAGGGTGACGAGTGTGTTCCACACACTCGTGATTCCGATGACCGCCGTCGTCGGTGCCGGACCGTATCCGTAGCTCGACAACATCCCGTACTGAACCGCAAGCCCCCAAGCGCCCCCACCGGGTATCACGTTTGAAATCATGAAGGACGTCTGGCGCGTGTAGAAGCCATCCTTGAACCGCAGCCCCGGCATCGCCGCTGAATACGGGAAGACATAGAGGATGATCAGACCGACCGTCGCAGCAGCGATGAGCCCCAGCTGCCATGCCGTCATGTTCTGGATCGCCTCCCACGCAGCTGAGTAGTCGCCAAACTGGGGAAGGACGACAACAAAGACGATGACCAGGACGATCAGGGTCAGAATCGATGCGATGATCTGCTGCTTGCCGAACTTTGGTTTCGGCGGTTGAAGCGGGTCAGGTGCCTCTTGGACGACGTCGGCCATTGTCTGCCTTTGTGCGATTTGAACCGAGTGAGTCTCGGGTAGTGGCACTTTAGGCGCTTCACCGGAAGGAATACGAGATTGGAGGCGACGGCGGGATTCGAACCCGCGTACAGGGTTTTGCAGACCCTTGCCTAGCCACTCGGCCACGTCGCCACATAAGAAAAGCGGCCACAGCGGACCGCCCTCCTCTCGGAGCGGACGACCGGGATCGAACCGGCGACCTCAACCTTGGCAAGGTTGCGCTCTACCAGCTGAGCTACGTCCGCGCTGGCGTGATGGTATCACGGAGGTGTTCTTTCTACGCCCCAGCGACACCCGTGGAACCGAAGCCTCCGGCACCGCGATCGGTGCTGTCAAGGGCATCAACCTCAACGAATTCGGGAGTCTCGACCGTCATGACGACCAATTGCGCGATCCGGTCACCGACGCGAACGACGAACGTGGAGTCCGAGTGATTGATGAGTCCGACCCTGATCTCGCCCCGGTACCCCGAATCGATGAGCCCGGGAGCATTTGCGACCGTGATGCCATGTTTGATCGCCAAACCCGACCTCGGGAGGACGAAACCCGCATGACCCGGCGGGATGGCCATCGACAATCCTGTTCCGACGAGCGCCGTCTGTCCTGGTTCAATGGTGTGCTCCTCGGATGCCGAGAGATCCGCACCCGCATCCCCCTCGTGGGCGGTGGCGAGCATCGGAATCCGTTGATGAGAGCGAACGACAGGTATCTTCATGGGCGGATTCTCCCACGGAGTGCGCACACATGACGACCAAGTTCCCAGACGACGCCAACGACGGCGACGGCTCGTGGTTCCTGGAAGCAGTCGGTGCCACTCCCCCAACACCGACCGGTGCCGAATCTCTTGCGGAACTGACGAAGGAAAACGAGGTCGTTCTACGCCCCGCCGCAGCCGACCTCCCGGAATCCGAACCACAGCAGTCTCCGGACTCCGACGCCGACACTGCTCGTAGCAAGGCCCCGCAAGACACGGCGACCGTTGCCCTTCGAACGACGCAGATAACGACCTCGTCGTTCGATGGAGATCCCGGCACAACGAACGCCACCTACGATCGCTCCGCGCGATCGTCGAAAAGGCAAACCACCACCCGTCCGATCGTTCCACCCCCTCCTCCGCCGCCTCCGCCTGCTCCGACGGCAACAGCCGTGATTCCAGAACCCCCGGTCTCCGCGCCGGTGGAATCGAACCAGGTCGATGCAGAACTCGCCCGGCCCCTGCGATCGAAGCGATCGTTCCGTTGGCCGATCGTGGTTGTCCTCGTCCTCTTGATAGCCGCCGTGGCCGCTGCCGCCATCTGGCTACCGCAGGCGACAGAATCCGAAGCGCTAAGCGTCCGACAGTCGTACTACGACACCACCGCAGCCGTTCGCAACCACCTGCCAGCGACCCAGACAGCCCTTGATGCGATCACCACCATCGATTCGTCCCCTGAATCGCTTACGGCATCAATTCCGATTATTGCAACACTCGACGGCTTGGCGTTCGACATGGAGGCTGCTGCCGCAGAACCTCTTCCCAGTGTGCTTCCCCTCGTTCCGAAGGGGGCCATCGATGCCCTTGAGCCGCTCCAACAACAGACGGCGCTTCTTGGCGTCGAGGGAACCCAGATGGCTTCTCGGCTTGGAAACAGCTACATCTACCGCACCACCATCCCGACCCTGATGGATGTCGGCAACCTTCCCACTTCGGCTTCGACGGAGACGATCAACACGATCAGTGTCACGCTCGCGACCTCGCTTTCAAAGGATGCTGCGACGGTGGCTGCGCTACCAGCCGACGTCACCTTCGACGTGGTGCGGGAGGAGGCCGTGGCAAGCCACGCCCGCTATACGGATTGGCAGAGCGAATATCTCGCTGCGCTGACGTCAGAGAACACAGAACTCGCCCTCACTCTGGTGACGGAACTCGACGGGATGCGGGTGAGCCTGAACGCCTCCAACGCTGCAGCACTCGGAGCCTTCAGAACCGAAGTAGACCTCTGGATCGTGACCTACGCTGGCCAGCTGGAAGCGCATATGGCAGCGCTCACTCAGAGCTGACCGGTTCACCCTCGAGGGAAGCCGCCTCACGCTCGAAATCGCTCGCATCCTGGAACTCCTTGTACACCGAGGCAAACCTCAGATATCCGACGTCGTCGATGTCGCGGAGCCCTTCGAGAACGATCTGACCTATGTCGTCAGCATTGATGTG
>QQUL01000135.1 GCA_008501565.1 Armatimonadota bacterium | reverse complement strand
GAGGAGATGCGTGACCACGTCATCGTCTCTGAGCCCAGCGCCCTTGACCCCCCGGCCGCCCCGTCCTTGGGTTCGGTATGCCGACGACAGCACCGACTTGACATATCCGGCCGCTGACATGGACACGACCAGGTCTTCATCGGCGATCAGGTCTTCGAGCGACATCGTGCCTTCGTCGGGAATGATGCGGCTCCGTCGGTTGTCAGCGAACTTCTCCTTGACCTCAGCGAGCTCTTCGCCGATGAGGGCCCGCCGCTTCTCCTCGTGGGCAAGCAGATCCTCGAGGTAGGCGATCGTCTTTTCAATCTCCTCGAGTTCCTCGCGCAGCTTGTTCGTCTCGAGGGCCGTCAACCGTCGCAGCGGCATGTCGAGGATGTGGTTGGCCTGGATTTCAGACAGTTCGAAGCTCTCCATCAACGCTGTCCGTGCAGCTTCGACGTCCTCTGACGAGCGAATGATTCGGACGACTTCGTCAATGTTGTCAAGGGCAATGAGGAGACCACGCAAGATGTGGGCTCGAGCCTCCGCCTTGTCAAGCCGGAACTGGGAGCGCCTCTCGATGACTTCAAGCTGGTGATCGACGTAGTGGTGGATCAGCTGGGCAAGGTTCAGTGTTCTTGGCACGCCGTCGACGAGCGCAACGTTGTTGATCGAAAAGGTGTCCTCAAGCTGGCTGTGCTTGAACACGAGGTTCCTGACCACCTGCGGGTTGGCGTCCTTCTTGAGTTCAATGACCAGACGGGTTCCGTGACGGTCGGACTCGTCTCGGAGATCTGCGATACCAACAATTGTCTTGTTTCGGACGGCCTCTGCAATCTTCTCCATGATGCGGTCCCGTGACGCCTGGTATGGGATCTCCGTCACGATGATCGCTGTGCGGTTCTTGCGGATCTCCTGCACATCGGTGACGGCACGCATGCGAATCGAGCCACGCCCCGTCATCAGCGCGTCGTTGACGCCCTTGTTCCCAACGATGTACGCACCGGTCGGAAAGTCCGGACCCTTGACGAACTGCATGAAGTCTTCAACGGTTGCTTCCGGATGATCAAGTGCATGGAGCACCGCGGCGCACACCTCACCGAGATTGTGTGGTGCCATGTTCGTTGCCATGCCTACAGCGATTCCTGTCGAACCGTTGACGAGCAGGTTCGGGAACCGTGCAGGTAGCACTGTGGGCTCTTCACGCTCCCCGGAATAGTTGTCCTTGAAATCGACGGTGTTCTCGTCTATCCCGTCAAGCATGTGGGCGGAGAGCTTCGCAAGGCGAGCCTCGACATACCTCATGGCTGCAGGCGGGTCATCAACCGTCCCGAAGTTCCCCTGTGGGTCGATCAGCGGATTGCGAAGGGCGAAGTCCTGTCCCAATCTGACCATCGAGTCATATACGGCCTCAGGAGCATGGGGATGGAACCAGCCAACGACGTCACCGACGACGCGGGACGCCTTCCTGTATGGGGTGCCGGGACGGATACCGCTGTCCCACATCGAGTAGAGAACACGTCGGTGTACCGGTTTGAGGCCGTCGCGCACATCGGGCAGAGCACGAGAAACGATGACGGACATCGCATACTCCAGGAAGGAGTCCTGCATCTCCTGCTCGATCGCTATCGACGTGAAGGTCTCTTGAGTCTCATCTGGCATGGTTCGTGGTCCCTAGCTGATCTCTACGCGTCCAGGAATCGGACGTCCTTGGCGTTCTGTTGAATGAAGAGGCGGCGTGACTCAACATCGCTACCCATGAGGGTCGTGAAGGTCTCTTCTGCGAGGAATTGCTCCTCAAGCTCGACTCGCAAGAGTGTCCGCACGGCAGGGTCCATCGTTGTGTCCCACAGCTCCCCTGCGTTCATCTCGCCAAGGCCCTTGAAACGTTGGATGTTGATCTTGCGACCCTCGTTCTCGGCCTTGAACCGCTCGAGTTCCTCGTCGTTTTCGATCCAGGTCGTTTTCGTCCCGATCTTCGCCGAGTAGAGCGGCGGTTGAGCGATGTAGACGTAGCCGTGTTCGATGACCTCGGGCATGTGTCGAAAGAAGAAGGTCAGCAACAGTGTGCGGATGTGTGCTCCATCGACGTCGGCATCCGTGAGGATGATGATCTTGTGGTACCTGGCCTTCGTGATGTCCATCTCGTCACCGATACCGGTCCCGATCGCCGTGATGAGGGACTGGACCTCGGTGTTCTGGAGCACCCTCCCGATCCGGTTCTTCTCGACGTTGATGATCTTTCCTCGAATCGGCAGGATCGCCTGGAACTCCGAGTTCCGCGCCTGTTTCGCCGATCCCCCGGCCGAGTCCCCCTCGACAATGAACATCTCGGATTTCTCGGGATCCTTCGATGAACAATCGGAGAGTTTTCCGGGAAGTCCCCCAGATTCAAGGAGGCTCTTTCGGCGTGTGAGGTCTCGCGCCTGCCTCGCAGCAGCTCTGGCACGTGCGGCAGAGGAGGCCTTGTCTGAGATCTTCTTCGCATCGCCGGGGTGACGGTTCAGCCAGTCGGGCAGCGCCTGATTCATCGCCTTCTGGACGAATGACTTGATTTCCGTGTTCCCAAGCTTCGTTTTCGTTTGGCCCTCGAACTGCGGGGAGCGAACCTTGGCTGAGATCACCGCTGTCAAACCCTCGCGGACGTCAGCGCCCTCAAGGTTCTTGTCCTTCTCCTTGAGCACTCCCTTGGCGCGTGCTATGTCGTTTATCGATCTGGTCAGCGCCGACCGAAACCCCTCTTCGTGGGTCCCGCCTTCATGGGTGTTGATGTTGTTGGCGAACGAGAGAATCGTTTCGTTGTATCCGGCCGTCCACTGGAGAGCAACCGCCACTTCGGCGTCATCATCGGCGTGTTCGAAGAAGGCAACCTGGGAATGGATCGGATCCCTACTCGCATTCAGGTGCTTGACGAAATCGACAATGCCTCCTGCGTATTTGAACGTCTCTTCGACGGGCTCGTCTCCGCGTTCATCGATGAACTTGATCTCGAGACCCTTGTTCAGGAACGCCATCTCTCGAAGCCTCGTGGTCACCGTCTTGGCGCTGTATTTGGTGGTCTCCTCGAACACCTCCGGATCAGCCCAGAATGTGACCGATGTCCCGGATCGCTTCATCGGTTTGACCTTCTTGAGCTTGGCCATCGGTTCGCCGTACGCAAAGCTCTGGCTCCACAAGAACCCGTCGCGGACCACTTCGACGTCGGTTCTCGTCGACAAGGCGTTGACGACGGAGATTCCCACACCGTGGAGGCCACCCGACACGACGTAGGCGCCCGAATCAAACTTTCCGCCGGCATGCAACGTGGTCATCACGGTCGTCAGAGCAGGCAGCTTGGAGGTCGCATGTTTGTCGACAGGAATGCCGCGCCCGTTGTCCCTTACGTTGACACCGCCGTCTTCACGGAGCGTGACGGCGATCCGGGTGCAGTATCCGGCCATCGCTTCATCCACAGCGTTATCCACAACCTCCCAAATGAGGTGATGCAGGCCCTTGGGGCCCGTGGAACCGATGTACATCGCTGGGCGCCTGCGAACCGCTTCGAGGCCCTCCAGCACCTGGATCGAATCTGCTCCGTACGACGCGCCTGACGAGGGTTTTGAGTTTGTCACGGGGCTCCTTCTCGCCTCAACGCAGAGGGGGTTTCGAGGCTACTGACACGCTTGTAAGTATAGCCAGAAACCGGCGTATTCCCTTTATTTACATGGGTCAAAGACCATTTCATGCCTGGCGAACCCGCACCTTGACCGACCGGACGAGATCCCCCCCGAATCGGTCTTCGATCGCACGTTTGAGTTCACCGATCTGATACTTGAGGAGCGATGCCGCAGAGCCATCTGAAACCTCCACGAGGAGCGTTTTGTCCCGTACCCCGACCGGCGTTCCGAAGGCCGCCCAGTCCGGGGGGGCGACCGTCAGCCAATCATTCACCAGCTGCCCATGGCGCACATCAACCCCCACGGCGGCCTTCTCGATGATCGAGCCGAGGAGCTGACTGATCTCCTTTGGTTGTTTTCCTTCACCGCTTCCAAGGTACTTCGCTCTCATGGCGACACCTTTCCGTCTCGAACCGACCAACGGCGTCCTCTGATCGGTACTTCATCTTCCCTCGCGGTTGTGACAAAAACCTGTCCGGTGGGCATCAGATCAAGCACTCTGGCTGCGCGGGAGGGGTCGAGTTCCGAGAACACGTCGTCAAGGAGCAGGATCGGAGTCTGGTTACGCACCTCCTCGATCAGGCGGTACGCACCAATGCGGAGGGCCAGCGCAATGGTGCGTTGCTCTCCCTGTGACGCCTTGGAACGTGCATTGCGGCCGTCGAGCATCAGCTCCGGTTCGTCCCGGTGGGGTCCCACCGTTGTGGATCGAATCTCCAGCTCCTTGGCCCTCCTCGCGCCCAGCGAGGCGACAAAGGCACCGACGAGCCCGTCGTCGTCCATGACACCATCGGAACCCCATGTGGATCGATACGACCATCTGAGAGCACCTGACCCTCCAACGACGAGATAGGAATCCTCAAGATGGGATTGAAGCATCGTGGCGACAGCTCTTCTGTGTTGCAGCACCTGGGCACCAGCAATTGCAAGACGCTCGTCCCACACATCAAGCGTCACGGGATCCGCTGCCCTCCCTTCCTGTCTGAGGAGGGCGTTGCGCTGGCGCAGTGCACGGTCATAGTCCGTCTGGAATGCCGCAGCCTGCGGCCAGAGCCTGGCCGCGAGGTCGTCGAGATAGTCACGACGAACAGCCGACCCGCGTTTGATGACATCGAGGTCATCGGGGAGAAAGGCAATGACCGGCACGGTGGTCAGAACATCTCGCATGCGGGCTGGACGCTTCCCGTTGACGAGGATCTTCCGCCGTCCTTCCCTGGGAATCTCGCATTCGATCACCGTTTCGCTGGCACGGCCGTCAAACGAGCCGCGAATCACTGCCGAGGAGGCGCCCTCCCGTATCAGCGCCTCGTCTGCCACACCACGGAGGGACTTCGTTGTCCCGAGATATCCGATGGCTTCGAGCACCGAGGTCTTCCCTTGACCGTTGTCGCCCACAAGTATGTTGACCGTCTGATCTGGTTCGAATCGCAGCGCCTCGTATGAGCGGAAATCCCGCAACTCGAGCCATGTGATGTGCATGGTTCGCTACAGGCGCACTGGCATCAACAGGTACCGGAAGTCATCACTCGACGCCCCGAGCAGGAGTCCCGGCTTGAGGGGATCTGAGGTCTCGATCACCACATGGTCGTCGTCAACGGCGGTTATTCCATCTCTCAGGTAGCGGGTGTTGAACGCGATCGTCATGTCGTCACCGGTGTAGTCGCCTTCGAGCAACTCGGTCGCCTCCCCTACCTCCTGCCGAATCACGGACAGCTCAACGCCACCACCGTGCATCGCAAGGCGAACGGGAATGTGGTCCTCGGCAACCAGGGCGGCCCGGTCAACGGCCTCCAGGAAAGCGTCCTTGGCGACCGTCAGCCTGTTCGAGTGGGCATCCGGGAACAGTTGCTGCACATTGGGGAAGGTCGAATCGATGATTCGCACCGTGAGACGTCCTTGATCGGTCACAAACGATGCTTCCCGTTCCCCGAGCATCACTTTCATCGGACCCATCCCGACGGTTCTGCCAAGCTCTTTGAGGGCACGGTACGGAACAAGTCGGGAGCCTTCGGTTGCGATACCGGGGACGTCCTTGACGGCAAGCCGATACGAGTCCGTGGCAACGAGCCTCAGGTTCTCCCCGTTCGCCTCGAAGAGAACGCCCGTCAATGTCGGTCTTGCATCGTCCGTGGAGGCGGCGACACCGACCTGGGCGAGGGCTCTGATCAGACTTCCGCCGTCGAGAGAGATCTCCTCGCCGCCTGACGCATCTGCAATCTTCGGGAAGTCGTCAACCTGCATCTCGCGGAGCTTGAACTGCGGTCCGTTTCCGGTGATCTCGATGTGACCGTCAACGGATGCCAACGAAACCGCACCAACCGGGAGTTTACGAACGGCATCGGCGGTCAGTTTGGCCGGGATGACGGTTCGACCCTCTTCGGTGACCTCGACGTCGAGGTAGGTTCGCACCGTCACCTCGTTGTCGGTGCCGGTCACTGTGAGCTTGCCGCCGGCCACCTCACACAGGACACCTTGAAGGATCGGGAGGGGTGACCGTGTTCCCACGGCCCTTCCTGCTCTTGCAAGTACGTCTGCAAGATCATCTCGTTCTGCCCTAATTCTCACGTTGTCTTCCTTCTGCTTCTGTTCTGTATTTGCTTAAAGAGTAGAGGTAGTAGTAGAGCCTGTGGATTGTGGAGAAGATGCCACAGCCCTAGTGCCCGTGGGATTTCCCCCTCCACAGGGGATGTGGATGAATACGGTGTTATGCACGGGCTCGGGTTTGTGATCCCTCGCCTTGGGGATAAAGCTCATGTTGTCCTCAGCTGTTGTGTGATGGCGGTGACCTGGTCATAGATGGCTTTATCGGTTTGGAGGAGGTTCGTGATCTTCTCAACCGCGTGCATGACGGTCGTATGGTCACGTCCACCGAACGCGGCCCCGATTCGTGGAAGCGATAGTCCCGTGTTCTCGCGGCACAGGTACATGGCGACCTGGCGTTGTCTGGCGAGTGGCTGCCTGCGAGAGCCGCCGACGATGTCGGTCTTTGGGATCTCGTAGTACTGGGCGACGGCCGAGATGATGGAGTCTGCTGTGAGTGGAGCAGCGGACTGGAGTTTGACGACGTCTCGCAGAACATTGGTTGCAAGATCAAGGGTGACCGGCTCATGGGTGAGCGTCGCGAAAGCCGATACGCGCGTGAGGGCTCCCTCAAGCTCCCGGATGTTGTCGGCAACGTTCTCCGCTATGAAGCTGAGAACGTCTTGGGGTACGCGTATCTCGCCAGCCGCAGCGTTCTTGCGAAGGATCGCGAGACGCGTTTCGACATCAGGGCTCTGGATGTCCGTCGTGAGACCCCACTCGAACCGACTCCGAAGGCGGTCCTCGATGGTCTTGAGCTCCCGTGGCGACCGATCCGAGCTGATGACGAGTTGATTCCCTGCCTCATAGAGCGAGTTGAATGTGTGGAAGAACTCTTCGAGGACCATTTCCTTGCCCTCGAAGAATTGGACATCGTCGACAAGGAGGATGTTGGCCTTTCGGTACCGCGCCTTGAAGTCGTCCATCGTCTTGCGGCGAATCGAGTTGATGAAGTCGTTGAAGAAGTTCTCGGAGGTCACGTACTTGACGACGGCCGACCGCGAGAGCTCGAGTCGATGCTGACCAACGGCGTGAAGCAGGTGTGTCTTGCCGAGGCCCGATCCGGCATAGATGAACAGAGGGTTGTAGTGACGACCTGGTTGTTCTGCGACAGCTTGGGATGCCGCATGAGCGAACCGGTTGGACGCCCCCACGACAAAGTTCTCGAACGAATACCGGGCAAGGAGGTTGGAGGTGTCGCGCTGTTCGAGAGGTTCGTCGATGCGCTGGCGTGCGTGGTCGTCGAGGGTCGGCTGGTATGGCTTGGCCTCGACCGGAATCGTGACGGCTTCGGGTTGGGGAGCAACCGTGACGGAGACCTCAAACGGCTGTGGCCAAACAGACGAAGCGATCTCGTTGATCTGGTGCGTGTAGTTGTCGGTGACCCATGTGGCATTGAAGCGGTTCGGGGCCTCGAGGGTGAGGGTGTCTCCGTCACGGATCACATCAAGAGGTTTGATCCATGTTTCCCACTTTGCGGGACCGATTACATCTCGGAGGCGGCTGTGGAAAAGCTCGATTTTGGAGTCAACCGAGCCGGCAGGCGTCTGCAAAGCTCCCACTATGTATGTCCTCCCGGCACTTCAACCCAAGAATTATCTGTCCACACATCTATCCACAGCATGTGGAGAAGATGCACCAACCATGTTCGGACCCTCGACCATTTCAAGCCAGGAGTCCGAACCCCTGTCAAGCTCCTCGGGGAAGAGCGGACGGCCGCCCGTCAAGAGCGAAGGCGAGTGTATAGAGCCTCGTCGTTTCAGTTCAAGAGTGGCAAAACCGCGGCAAAGCCGACGCTGGACAGCTACCGCAACGACGCGAGAACTCAATGGTACCAAGGCCTGTCGGGTTCCACGACCTGCCCGCAGTGGGCAGCCATTTGTGATGGTTTCACGATTTTGGTCTTGTAGTGTGTTTCGCGACCACCCAAGAGTTTTCGCGTCCTGCCGGGCATGTGACGGTTTGGGGACCCCGAGACCTAGAATGTCGCCGTTCCATCAGTGTGATGGATGCATCACTTCGCCCACCAGGGGTACCTCACATGAAACGCACATATCAACCCAACCGACGTCGCAGGAAGCGCAAGCACGGCTTCCGGTCGCGCATGCGCACCCAAGCGGGACGATCAACCGTCAAGCGGCGTCGCTCGAAGGGCCGCCACGAACTCTCCGCATAGCGAGATGTTCGTTTCTCTCCGATCCCCGGCAGATTTCTTGGCCGTGTATCGAACGGGAACCCGCAGTCGAAAGGGCGGATTGCTCGTAATCCAGGCGAAGCGTGATGATGGGATCCCACGACTCGGGTTCGTAGCTGGAAAGAAGGTAGGAAATGCAGTACAACGCAACCGTGCAAAGCGTCGCATGCGCGAAGCAGCGAGGCGCGTTGACCTACCAAGCGGATTCGACATCGTCCTCGTTGCCACGGCGGAGGTCAACGACGCAGCCTTCCCGACACTTGTCGACTGGCTATCTGATCTGCTCGAGGCAAACCGCATGAAGATCGAGGGGAAGCGTTCGTGACGAGTTCGCAGCGACGTTTCAATCCCTTCCAGTGGCTGCTTCTTCAGCTGATTCGGGGGTATCAGAAGGCCATTTCTCCCCTACTTCGGTCCAATTGTCGCTACCACCCCAGCTGTTCTCGCTACACCTACGAGGCCATCGAGATCCACGGCGCCGTCAAGGGTTCCTGGTTTGGAATACGTCGCATCGCACGGTGTCACCCGTTCCATGAGGGCGGTTTCGATCCAGTTCCTGGATCTGAGGCGTCCCTTCCCACTCCACCCCAAAGGAGCCACTCGTGATCCTGGCCGCGTTCGCCCCTTGGGAATGGCTCCTGAGCCTGCTCGGTACTCTGCTCGCATTCTACTATGACGTTCTTCCAGAATATGGAATTGCCATCATTCTGTTGACCCTCACGGTCAGCCTCCTGCTCTTCCCGCTCACGGTGAAGCAAACGAGGTCAATGAAGGCGATGCAGGAAATCCAACCTGCGGTCAAGCGCCTTCAGAAGGAACACAAGGGCGACAAGGAAGAGCTGAACAAGCAGCTCATGGAGCTCTACAAGGAGAAGGGCGTCAATCCCGCGGCCGGGTGCCTCCCGCTGTTGGTACAGATGCCGATCTGGTTTGCCTTGTATCGCGTGCTGTGGCAGGGAAACGGAATACCGCAGGGCTCCAGCCTCAAAGGCGTCCTTGATGCTGCCAACCAGGCACTCTATGTAACCGGCCCCGACGGGAACCTCACGGGAGTACTCAAGGAAGGAGTCGATCTAGCTTCCCCGGTGTTCGAGCACGTTCGTTTCCTTGGGATGAACCTTCTTGTGCGACCGTCGCAGGCCGTCGCCCTTGGCGATCTCGTCGGATAGCTCCCCTACATC
>QQUL01000094.1 GCA_008501565.1 Armatimonadota bacterium | reverse complement strand
GTTGTCGTGGTTTCTGATTCGGGGGCTGTGGTGGATTGCACCGTGGTGTCGGGGCTGCTTCCACCGCCAGATGTTGTCGTGGCTTCTCCAGATCCGCTGCATGCCGTGATGACTGTGGCCATCACAAACAGCAGGGTCCAGCGCAAAGCTGTTCCTCTCATTTCTCGTTCCTTCTTTCAGGGATTGGGCCACGTAGCGTGGTTTGGTTTCGCAGGCAAGACAGGCATATTCGAATGCTCTGCTGTGGGTCGATTGTTGACAGTTGACAGTTAGCACCATAGAGGAATCTCCCCCCGGCTGTCAACACGTCGCACGCAATCGGCGGACCAGATATATAAGGATCCCGACCATTCCGATGGCGGACCCGACAATGATCAAAGCGGGAACTGTCATGTCGATAGCATCGGATTTGACTGCCATAGGATCCCTCCCTCCGGCGTCATCCGATTCGGTCATCTCGCCGAGGCGATCTGCGAACTGCTGGAACAGTTTGCCTGCGACACTGTGGACCATGCCAGCACCCAGTTGTGCGGGCCGACCGGTAAGCGCAAGATCGGTCTCGACTATCATTCTTGAACAGTCGCCATCAGAAACGACGCTTATGACAACATCCGCGTTGGCCGTTCCGGCACCCCGCTGTTCACTTCCTGCCGCCGTCATGCGGAGCTCTCTGTTCTCGTCGCTGCGTTCTGTGATGGTCGCCGTTCCCGCGTATGTGAGATTCATCGGGCCCAACCGAACCTGAACGCGTCCGGACATAACATCGCCATTGACCTCGTCCAGCGTGGCACCCGGCATCGCTGCCGCCAGGGTTTCAGGATCGTCAAGCAGCCGCCATACGTCGTCGACTGCAAGGGGAAGAATGACTTCATGTGTCTGTTTCATTTCAGGTTCCTGTTCGGGGGAGAATACGAGAGAGTGCTCTTTGTGAAAGAACCCCGACAAGGTGACGTTTGTAGTCGGGGCTCCCGTCATCATCGCCAGTCGGATCAACTTCACTAGCAGCGGCTTCCTTCACAATGGACATTGCTTGGGATCCGGATTCGACGATGGCTGATTCCACGGATACGAGGCGATGCGGCCGAGGCCCTACCGACCCAGCCACCACTCGTGCCTGAGTGACCAGATCGCCATCAAGTGTGACGAACGCTGCAAGGGTAACCGCTGGGCGTTCCTTCAGCTTGAAACGCTCATGTGCTATTGCCGAACCCGGCAAGGGGACCGGAACTCGAACGGAGGTCACGAGCTCACCCTCAGCCAGATCGGTCATATACGGACCAACAGCGAAATCCACCAAGGGAAGCCTTCGCTCGCCGTTGGCACCTCCGATCAAGATGGTCGCATCGAGCGCGCTCAGCAGTGTTGCGGGATCCGAATGAGGATCGGCGAAACAAAGATTCCCTACCAACGATCCGGTGCCGCGGACGCGCCGATTGGCGATGATTGATTCGACACGAGCGAATTCAGGAAGCAGTTCTCGGATCAGATCGTGACTCGCGATCTCCGCATGCGTTACGCAGGCCCCGATATCGACGTGGCCGTCACCAACCGTAACTGCATGGAGCGATTCGACTGATTTCAGATCAATGACATGAGCGGGTGCGGCAAGCCCGAGCTTCATCAGCAGTACCAATTCGGTACCTCCCGCCAAGTATGCGGCGTCAAGACCGAATTCGGAGGCGAGCCGCCAAGCCTCAGGCACCGACTCAGGTCGATGCAGTCTGAACGGAGCAACCTTCACGGTCGATTCTCCCGCTGCAACACGGTTCTCAGATCCAAAATACCGATACCGATGACGGCGAACTCCGTGCTATCCATCCTGGACTCCTTCCGCTGACGATTGCATTGCTCGCCAAACGCGTTCCGGAGTAGCGGGAAGTCGGTTGATTTCGATTCCCATACTGCCCAGCGCATTCACCACAGCTGCGGGTATCGCGGCGAGGATTCCTTCGCCGCAGCCTTTTGCTCCAAAAGGTCCAGGGCCATCTTCGTTCTCGACAATAATCGTGTCGAATCGATCGGGTATATCGGCTGTTGTCGGAATGCGGTAGTCGAGCAACGTGTCGTTTCGCAGCAGGCCGTCAGCGGAAAACTCCATCTCCTCAAACAATGCGTTCCCAAGTCCCTGCATCGTGCCACCTTCATCCTGAATGCGAATGAGATCAGGATTGATGGCCCTTCCCACATCGGCAATTCCGACCGAATGCACAACGCGAACCTCCCCGGTGTCGCGGTCAACTTCAATCTCGACACCCCCGATACAAACTTCCCAGAACACCGGACCCTCTGCATAGGAACCTGTGCCACCTGTCGGTCTCACCTCGCCGCTACCGATTATTTCGCCGCCCGAAAACCCGAATCTGTGTCGAACAACCTCGTCAAACGGAATAGTCGCGTCCCCATGTGTTGCGGCACCATCAATGAGCACGACATGTTCGGAGTCGGTGCCGAGTAGCTCGGCACCTGTCTCTCGGAGAGCAGCTGCGACCTCGCGCGCCGCCCTTTCAACAGCCTTCCCCGCTACCGTGGTGGAACGGCTGGCGCCGGTCGATCGGTCGTAAGGTGTGAACCATGTGTCGGCGCCGTGTACATCAATCGATGACACGGGAATCGTAAGAACCTCGGACGCGATCTGAGCCATCGCTGTCCTGGTCCCCTGGCCCATCTCAGTGGACCCAACGAGGAGCGTTGCCCTCCCGTCGGGCCCCAGCTTGATGGTCGCGCTTGATACAGGGTGTGCACCCGCCGCAAGGACTCCGACGGACAAACCAACTCCGCGGTCGGGACCTCGTTCAGCACCCCAATCGAGGGCTGTCGCGACCTTCTCGATATCACCGATGAGGTCGCCGTCGAGCGGTGTCCCGCCAGCGCGCAAAATGTCACCTCTTTGATGGAGGTTCTTTCGCCGCATCTCGAGCGGATCGATTCCCGCCTGTCGCCCAATCCGGTCGATCTGGGATTCACCGATCCACTGAAGATGTGTTGCACCAAATGCCCGATACGAACCCGACGGAGCCGTATTGGTGTAGACGCAGTTGGCCTCAACTGAAACAGCATCCCATCGATAGGGGCCAGGCGCCGCATCCGCCGCAGTCGCAGTGACACGCGGGCCGTTGTCTGCATAAGCCCCAGTGTCGAGCCACATCCGTACCTCGCGTCCAACCAGCGTGCCATCCGCTGCCGCACCGGTGCGCATTTCACAAATCATACCGTGGCGCCTCGTTGTCACCATTGCCTCATCGACCCGGTTTGCGATGCGTACGGGGCGGCCTGCCTTTCTTGAAACAACCGCTGCTATGGGTTCCATCTTCGTATACGACTTGGAACCGAAACCGCCGCCAAGATAAGGAACGATGACTCGGACCTTGTCGAGCGCGAGCTCGAAAATCGAGGCAAGTTCAGCGCGCACAAGGAATGGATGCTGACATGAAGCCCACACTGTCAATTCGGCTCCAGTGTGATCGGCAATGACCGTGTGGGGCTCAAGGGCATACTGATAGACGGCAGGAAATCGGTAGGTTCCTTCTACAACGATGTCTGCCGACTGCAAAGCATCGTGTGCATCACCGTCGGTGATACGGTGCGTATAACATATGTTTCCGTCGCGCTCTCCGAGCTCCCCCAACCCGTGGGCAAAGCCCGGTGGGTAGAAATCTGTATGAATCGCAACGGCATCATCGGCAATGGCATCCTCAACATCGACGACAGGATCGAGAGGCTCGTAGTTGATCCGAATCGCCTCGACAGCCCGTTGTGCAATTTCATCGGTCTCTGCAGCTACTGCCACTACCGGCTCACCCATGAAGCGCACTTGACCATCAGCAAGGATGGGCCGATCACGGATAGCGTGGCCGAACGTTGCATCGATATCCGACAGATCAGCGGCCGTGACAACCGCGACAACTCCGGCTATTGCCTCAGCATCTCTCACATCGATATCAACGATTCGAGCTCGCGCCAACGGACTCCGCAGTACCCTTCCAAATGCCATGCTGGCCACGTGCATGTCCCCGGTGAACTCAGCCCTTCCGGCCACCTTGGCCGGTCCATCTACGCGGTCAATCGATTGTCCAACAGCACCGGCGTCACCGATAGTCCGATGGGGCACCTGTTCAATTCTCGTCATAAGCACCAACAGCTTCTTCTACTGCGTCTAGAATGACCGAATAACCAGTGCAACGGCAGAGATTACCGGACAGCGCCTCGCTCCTTTCACGGCGCGTCCGCGGTGCCCCAGATGCCATCAGAGCCGCGGAGGTGAGCATGAACCCCGGGGTGCAAAACCCGCACTGAGTGGCCGCGTGATTAAGAAACGCTCTTTCGAGGGTGACATATTCGGGAAGGTCCCGAAGGCCCTCAATGGTCAAGACACTATGTCCATCGACATCCGCAGCAAGCATGCAGCATGACGAAACTGGATTTCCGTCTACAAGGACGGTGCATGCGCCGCATACCTGCACTTCGCATGACATCTTCGTGCCAGTGAGTCCAAGACGCTCTCGAAGAAAATCGATGAGGAGTTCGTGGTCCGGGATCTCTTCCTCCACCTGACCACCGTTGAGTTCACATCGTAGCTTCACGAGGTGAATCCGGTCGCTTCGAGGTCCCTCAACCATGCGTCCCAATACTCCGCAAGGAACCGTTCACGATACTTTTCCAGGTAGAGATCCTCTACGTCACCCGGGGCGATCGGATTGATCTCGCCGAGTCCGGAAGCCATCCATTGGAGCCGAATGGACCGCTCCAGCGTGATTGCGGCGAGCACGGCCCAACGAATATCTTCGCCAACGATCAGCACTCCGTGATGACGCAACATCGTCACTCGCTTTGATCCAAGCGCATTGACAACTCGTTCGGCGTCGGGTCCCGTCGTGATCAGCCCGGACGAATCGCTGTATCGGCCGATCCCGTCCTTGAACAGCACACCATCGTGGGACAACATTTGAAACTCGGCATCGCTTGCACCGAAGGCGGTCGCGTACCACGGATGGGTGTGAATGACAGCATTGATGTCACCGCGTCGACGGTATGCCTCGTGGTGCATGATTGCCTCGTAGTGCATCA
The DNA here is from genome assembly GCA_008501565.1 of Armatimonadota bacterium. GTDB lineage: Bacteria > Actinomycetota > Acidimicrobiia > Spongiisociales > UBA5794 > UBA5794. The sequence goes on along the minus strand of QQUL01000094.1, from coordinate 4,551 downwards.
AGTCCCCGCGAGGCGGCTCGTCGCCGAGGTCGGCGGCGATCACGTCGTCGACCGTGACCTCACTCAGGGCTACACCCTTCCTCTTGATCCACATCGAATCGCCGGTAGCGCTGCGGACGCTGACGTGGCCGAGGGTGAGATCCTCATGCCCGTACCGGGAGATTGTTCGCGCGGCTGCGGCAACCTGACGGCGACACATCGCGTCGCTTGCATTCGCTGTTCCTATAAGGCCAGTCATGGGATGGGACGGAATTCGGTCGGTGGGTAACTAGGAGATGAGAAACCAAACACCATGGCCATGTCTGTTTCATCAGTGCCAACGGCGTGCCACACTCCGGCCGGGATATGACATGCTTGGCCAGCAATGAGATCCACCCTGCCACCATCAAGCAGGAGAAAGCCAGCACCATCAATAACGAGAGCAACCTCGTCTGCTTCATGGCACATGGAATCGGTCACCGTTCCCGCCGTGAAGAGGGATCGTCCCATAGTCAAGGCTGGGTTAACCGCTGTGGCTTCGCTCACGAGTATGCGGCTCCAGCTGCCTCCAGGCAGATCCACCGCGTTAACGTCACGTTCTCCGATGACTCTGACCCCAGTCACACCTGCCACTCGCCTTCCTTAATGATGTACTCACCAGTTGCTTCGATCTGAATCGTGGCATTGTGCATGACCCCGTCAAGATGGAGGCGGCTCGTGTTCTGTCCCCCCGGATAGCAATTCTGGTTGTCGCCGAGGGCGAAATGGACCGTGCCCTTTCGACCCTTCTCCGATGGGGACCCGAGCGGGGCGAAATCACTCGTCCCGAAGGCGAACTCACCAACTACATCTGCTCCAGGAACGTCTCTTACTGTGTCTCGCAGCCGAGTTGCCTCGGCACCACCTTCAATGGCCCGATAGACCCCGTTCTCGATATGCCAGACGATTGGTGTCTCGACATTGTGTGGAACGCCAATCCCCAACATGTTTCCGTCGATAACAATGCGACCTTCGGTGAAGTTCTCAACAGCCGCATATGCCACCTCACCCCAAAGTGGAACGGGTCCCATCATCGCCCCCTTCTTCTTGATCGGAACAACCTCAAGAGCAGGACGCCGTTCAACATTCACCCTCACATCGGTACCGCCCGGCGACGTCACATGCAAGATCGTCGCTCCCGCAAGACGCTCAATCGCTGCTTGGGCATTTCCGATCGTCTGTTCGATGTCATCCACAGAAATTGGCCACCGGCCGAACCCCTCCTCAACCGACCCAATACGATTATTGGCTGCACATGTCTCCTTCACGGCACTGACATGGGCAAAGCGGTTCGCCCATTCAAGATTCGTCATGATGATCGTCGTATCGGCAGTGACAATGGCTGTATGGAGGTTGTTTGGTGGCGCCATCGGGAAATGCGTATCCTGCATGGCGCGCTGAACCTGGGTGTCGTTATCCATCACAACGGGCCAAGCCCCCCGTTCGGCTGCGACGGTCGCCACCATCTCAGCTTCTTCCTTGCGCCGCTTATCGGTCAGAATCGTGATGACCTCCCCCTCTTGGACCTGGAAGCAGGTGTCAACAATCAATTCTGCAGATGCGCGCATCTGCGCTTCGGTGCGTGGCTCTTCAGCATTCATCAGGTTGTCTCCTCAATCTCTCGTAGCGCCGGTAGAACATACTTCGTGAACTTATCAATCTGTCCGAACTGGTCAAGATCACCGAACCGGACGATGAAATGGTCGACACCAGCGCTGGAGAATTCGCGAAACCATGTAATGATGTCATCAGGTGTCCCTACGGGACCCCAGTTGCCAAGATCGACCGTTTGAGAAAGCTCCGGGTAGTACTGGGAGATGTACGCTCCAATCGCGGACTCCGCCTTGGTGGCGGAATCTGCAAGGTTGAGAGTCACCTGATACGAGACCGTGTAGTCGTCCAAGCGCTTGCCCGCCCGATCGGCCGCCTTGCCCAGCGCGTTGATTTGCTCGCGCACCTCATTTGGATACCGGGCCCGACAACACGTCATCCACCCGGTACCCAACTCAACGATTCGCCGACAGCTCCGCTCAAGACGCTTGGCAGCCGTTTCGTCATCCAAGTCCCCCACCAGCCGGATATTCGACACCACCCAGATCGGTGGCGGCTGCTGGAGCGGACCAAAAGGCTCCATCTCGGTACCCGAATAGAACGACACCGCGTCGTAGTCGAAATGGTCCCCTGTAAACGATGTCGTTCCGGTCGTCCACAGATCCCGCAGCACCTGAAGACCCTCCTCAAACACGCCCGCACGCTTGCCAAACGGCAAACCCAAGGCTGCGAACTCACGCCGGACACCCTGCTCGGGATTCCCCATACAGGCCCCCAAGATCGTCCGGCCACCGGAAAGACGATCAAGAGTCGCCCACTCAAGCGCCAAATACAATGGATTACGCGTCGATGTGACCAAACATGACGTTCCGAGTGCCACGCGCTCGGTACGTTGGGACAACGCAGCCAGCAGCGTCATCGCCTCCAACCGGGGTTTGGAGAATAGACTGTCGCCTACCCAGGCTGAGTCAAAGCCCGATCCTTCGACCACCTCGGCCAGGTCAAGCAGTTCCGAAAGTCCATAGCCTGGGGCTATCAGCGGCTCCCGATTGTTGAGGTTTACCCCAAGTTGCAAAACAATCCCTCCCATGAATCAAGTACTGCCACGGTAGAGCCTAATTCGATGATTGTCAACTGTTGACAATCACGGTACGATGGTGCCAGCGAGCAAGACCACAAGGGGCGATTTGAGATGCGACGACACTGGAGCGGATACGGAAACGAAAGATCGAACCGTGGCGTCTGATTTGTCTCAGTCTTCGTCTCGTGTCGAGAGAGGGTCGACGCAAGGTTTATCGGTCGAGGGTTCGAAGCACTCTGTCGATTCCAAGACGCTGCGGGTTGGTGAGCTATATCGTTCTTTGAGGGACCAGGGTTCGGATCCCAATGAGTGGGCGTATGCGTGGCGTCGGGAGCTGAACAGGGGCGGTTTTCGGGCTGTTGACTTCCTCATGGATGAGGTTGTGGAGTCGGGCAAATGTATTGGGTGTGCTGCTTGCGTCGCGATCTGTCCTGTTGATGTTTTCGATTATGTCGATGAGAAGCCTCAGGACACGAGAACATCGGCCTGTGTCTTGTGTGTGTTGTGTGTCGAGGCGTGCCCGGTGTTGCGGCCGGTCGACAACGATTTGCCCACAATGCTCCATCAGCTGTCCCCGGCTGCGGAAGATCAAGGATTCGGTTCGTATGGGTACGGGGTCTATGCCCGTTCGACGGATCCTGAGTTGGTGGCGAATGCCCAAGACGGTGGGCTCGTGTCGGCATTGTTGCTCCATGGGCTTGAGGAGGGTGACCTCAAGGGGGTAGTTCTTGGTGATGTCGAGCCTGATCAGACACAGATCGGTCGTCCTTTGCTTGCGACGACTCGTGAAGAGGTTCTTGGTGCTGCTGGATCTCGCTACACGTATTCGCCGAACACGTTGGCGTTGCGTGAGGCGATGCGGAGAGGGGTCGCTCCGATTGCAGTGGTTGGTGTGCCGTGTCAGGTCGATGGGGTACGCCTTCAGCAGAATTCGAGTATCTCTCTTTCGACGGCAGCGTGGTATCGCGACAACATCAGCCTCGTCATCGGTCTGCTTTGTTCGGAGGCTTTCACACACGAGAGCATCGAGAAGCTCGGAGAGATGATCGATGTTGCACCGATTCGTATTGAGAACATCAATATCAAGGGCAAGGTCGTTGTCCGACTTGACAATGGGGAGGTTCGTACTGCTTCGTTGAAGCGGTATCAGGATTTTGCCCGGCCAGCGTGTCTGTATTGCCTTGATTACGGTGCCGAGAATGCTGATATCTCAGCGGGCGGTATCGGGTTGGACAATTGGACGCTCACGTTGGTTCGAACCGAGGCGGGACACCGAGCATTACAAGGCGCGATCGATGCGGGCTGGGTCGAGATCCAACCACTTGAAACTGAGCCGCGAGGTATGTTCTTGTTTGAGCGTCTTGCAGCAAACAAGAAGAAGAACCGCCCGCTGCCGGCACAGATGCCAGACCTCGCGCAACGTGAGGCTCTCGGTTGGCTCAACCCGAAGACGTTCTACACGACAGGACCGGGTGCTCCAGCACAAACCGACAAGGACCCATCGTGACGAAAGAACTCTCTGATATCAACGTGATGGTTGCGGGCCAAGGTGGGGATGGGTCGCTCACGGTGATTTCACTTCTTGGAAACGCCCTTGCACGGCGTGGACTTCACCTGTACTCGACTCGTAACGTCGCCTCCCGGATCAAGGGCGGCCACGCAGCGGCGCTGCTGAGGGGATCGATTGAGCCGCGAACCGGTATGAATGACAACATCGATGTGTTTGTCGCGCTCGATACGGAAGCAATCGAGGTTGGCGGCCACAGGGTTGGTTCCAATGGGTTCGTAATCTACGACTCTTCTGCTGGCCCGCTCCCTGACGGGTATCTGGCAGAAGGCGTCACTGTGGTCGAAATCCCTTTTGGAAGGCTCGCTGTTCGGGACCTCAGGCGGGAATTGTT
>QQUL01000206.1 GCA_008501565.1 Armatimonadota bacterium | reverse complement strand
CCATCCAGGAAGCAACCGTTGCTGGCATCCGCAAGGGGAGAGCGTCCACGGACGCGGTCACGACGATCACCCAACGGGCGACCGAGACCGCTGAAGACGCTGTCGAGGATGTCGCAACCGCCTAGCGATCTGTCGCTCTAGTACGGATAGCTGACGACGGTTTGCGCACGTCCGCGCCGCGCCGTCATGATGCCGTCGTAGGTGTACACGCCGAGAGCGATCCACACGACTCCGAACCACAAGAGTCGCCCCAGTGACAGGTTCTCGTTGTAGACCCAGATGCCGAGCACGAGCTGAAGTGATGGCGCGATGTACTGCAGCAACCCGAGGAGGCTGAGCGGTATTCGCTTTGCCGACGCACCGAACATCAGCAACGGGGTGATCGTGAACGCCCCCGACCCGATCAGGAACATGGTGATTGCCGCACTGTCGCCGAAATCCTGTCCTGTCGGTTCGATGAAGAACACCAGCACCACGAGTGCGGGGATCACCATCACCGCAAGTTCGCCCTGGAGGGAAATCAACGGAGCGGGAACCTCCGGCCGCTTCTTGATGAGCCCGTAGAGGCCAAAGGCAAATGCGAGGGTGAGCGCGATCCATGGCGGCGAGCCCACCATGACTGCCATCCCCACCACACCGACCGCTGCGATTCCGACCGCCAGCCACTGCATCGGTCTGAGGCGCTCACCAAGGACGACCACGCCCAACGCAACGGACACGAGTGGGTTGATGAAGTACCCGAGTGATCCCTCAACGATGTGGTCGTGCGTGACAGCCCACAGAAACACCCCCCAGTTCGTTGCGAGGAGTACCGCTGCCACGGATGTGATGGCGACCGTTCGCCATGAGCTGAATGCCTTGCGGACCTCCCCGAATCTTCTTTGGATCGCGATGATCGCGGCAAGGAGGGGAACGCTCCACATGATCCGATGGATCAGGAGGACTGTGGCATCAACATCATCGATGAGGTTCCAATACACGGGGGAGAACCCCCAGATCACGTAGGCGCCAAGGCCGAACCAAACGCCTCTCCGTGACTCCATGAACGTTCCCTTCCCGTAGATTCAGGAGTCTGACACGATCACGCGGTCTGCGGTCGCTCATCACCAACGAGGTACCGAGGCCCGGATCCCTGTGCTGCGGCACGGTCGCCCGAGTTGAACAGTGCACACGACCGGAGAGACAGACATCCACAGCCGATGCAGTCGGTAAGGTCGTCGCGCAGTGCAACCAACGCATCGATTCTCTGATCAAGATCGGAACGCCATCTTGTGGCCAGCTTCGACCAGTCACGCTTGGTGGGTGTACGGTGGTCGGGAAGCACCGACAGGGCGTCAGCTACCTGTTGAAGCGACAGGCCAACCTCCTGCGCCGCCTTGATCACTGATATCAGCCGTATCGAGGATCGGCCGTAGCGGCGCTGGTTTCCCACTGTTCGATGGCTGTCGATGAGGCCCATCTCCTCATAGAACCGAAGCGCTGATGTTGCGACACCCGTCCGTCTACTGACCTCACCGATCGTCAGTTGATCTTCCAAGATTCCTCCAACAAAGTCCTTGACTTCAAGTGTACTTGAAGTTGTACGGTGGGGTCATGGCACGTACACACAGCACCGCGACCCGGACCAGGAACGAACTCGACTACGGCGACTTACGCGTGCTCATGTCAGTGATGACGGGAGATGAGAAGCATTCAGAAGCAGCGACGTCAACGCTCGATGTTGTCTGGACCCTCTACGACCGCGTTCTCCGAGTCGATCCCGATCGATTGGAGGACCCGGATCGAGACCGGTTCTTCCTCTCCAAGGGGCACGGGCCGATGGCCTATTACGCAGTCCTCGCTGCGAAGGGGTTCATCGATCCGGCGATCTTGGCAGGCTTCTCGACGGCGGAGTCCCCGCTCGGTCATCATCCAGACCGTCGGAGGATTCCCGGGGTTGAGATCTCATCTGGTTCCTTGGGGCAAGGGCTCGCCCTCGGCATTGGCTCGGCGTTGGCCCTCGGCCTTTCGTGTTCTGCCGGACGCGTATTTGTGTTGATGGGGGATGGTGAACTCGATGAGGGATCAAATCACGAGGCGATCGCCGTCGCAGGTCGTCTCGGTATTGGTCGATTGACGGCTGTCGTGATCGACAACCAGTCTTCGACCCTTGGCTGGCCAGGCGGTATCGCAAGTCGGTTCGCCGTTGAGGGTTGGGCGACCCGAGTCGTCGATGGCCGGAATCACGACGAAATCGAACACGCCCTCACCACCACCCACATTGATGGTCCCCTCGCGGTGGTCGCAGAGGTTGGGAGGAAGCGATGAGCGAGACAATGCGAGACCGGTTTACCAACGTCGCCACCGATCTGTTGCTGGCAGACAAGAAGGCAGTGGTCGTCCTCGCCGCGCTCGGGGCATCATCGTTCACCGATGCTCCAAGCACCGTTCGGAGCCGAATCATCGACGTCGGCATCCGCGAGCAGGCAATGATCGGAGTTGCGGGGGGCTTGGCCCTCGAAGGATTCCGACCGATCGTGATGAGCTACACCCCGTTCCTCGTCGAGCGGCCGTTCGAACAGATCAAGCTGAGCCTCACGCACCAAGGGGTTCATGCCACACTCGTTTCCATCGGAGGGAGCTGGGACGCATCGACCGAGGGTCGAACCCATCAGGCTCCTGAGGACGTGGCCGTGATGAGCACTCTTCCTGGCTGGACGATCCATGTGCCCGGAACGTCCGACGAAGCCGAACAAGCGCTCCGTTTGGCCCACGATTCGGCGACATCGCACTACATCCGGTTGTCCGGTGACCAGAACGCCGCTTCGGCTCACGCCCAACCGGGGGTGATAACGATCCTGCGGCGCGGATCGGATCACGGCATGACGGTGCTCGCAGTCGGCCCCGTCGCCGACGCGGTCCTCGAAGCCGTTGAGGGGACCGACGCGACCGTGCTGTACACGAACGTGCCACGGCCGATCGACGCCGATGGCCTCCGAGCATCGGTCGTCGGCTCCGAGATCGTTGTCGTCGAGCCCTATCTCGTTGGCAGCTCAGTGCCGCCGGTTGCGGCCGCCCTTTCTGATCGGCCCATGCGGATCAGGGCGATTGGAGTGACCAATCCTGAGCTTGCTCACTACGGCACTCCCCGAGAGCTGCGTGCTGCTCACGGTCTCGATGCAGATGGACTCCGGGCGGCACTCGAACACGGCATCGCCCAGATAGCGTCGTAGGACAAACGCAACACGGTTTTGTCACAGGCATGCGATACGGTCACGTCATGTACCAATCAGACACCACCCGTCAGCGTGTTGCCACGACGGCGATCGAGCCGGGACCCAAACGACGCCACGCCGCTCGTGTCGTCCAGTTCTCGAAGGATCCGGACTTCCTTTTGTCGCTCGATCGTGTCGCGCTCGATGCGCATGGTGTCCGGACGATCGCCACATCGGTATGCACTGATTTCGGGATCCCGCTGCCAGTCTTCAAGTTTCACGCCAGGCGCTCGCCATACACCGGAGCATGTGAGCGTCCACGGTCTTCGTGGGTAGAACTCCTCGGAGAATCGAAGGTCATGTCGAACGAGGCCAATGGCTGGGGAGCCCTGCCGGTGGACGGAGCCATTCGTCTCGGCCGATCAACCACCGCGATGACCCTCGCCCACGAGCTCGCACACCATGCCGTCTTCCATCTGGACCCACCGAACACCCCAGCCCACGGCCGCCTCTGGGTCCTCCGCTTCGACCAAACCGGCTTCTTGGTCGGGGAGGCCATATGACCGACGACCGACGACCGACGACCGAAGCCCAGCCTCACCTCTGACGTCCTTCTGATTTCTGAGTCGGTAATCGGTTATCGGTAATCGGATATCCGATCAAGCTAGGTTGGCGAGATGCCAAGCCTTCTGCTCAAGAATGCGTCGGTGCTCGTCACGATGGATGCGGGACGCCGTGAGATCGCCGCAGGGGCGCTGTATGCGGTTGACGGGATCATTCACCGCATCGGGACGCTTGACGAGATGCCCGAGACTGCCGATGACGTTGTCGATCTCGCAGGCCACATCGTTCTGCCGGGGTTCATCAACACCCACCACCACTTCTACCAGACGCTCACCAGAGCGGTCCCGGGTGCACAGGAAGTCGGACTTTTTGACTGGCTGAAGACTCTCTACCCGATCTGGGCCAAGATGACTCCGGACCATGTTGCAAGCGCAAGCCGGATAGCGCTGGCCGAACTTGCCCTCAGCGGATGCACGACCGCCTTCGATCACCAGTACATCTTCCCGAACGGCTCGAGGCTCGACGATGCAATCGAAGCGGCGCACCAAGTGGGGCTCAGATTCCACGCGTCGCGAGGTTCGATGAGTCTCGGTGAGAGCGACGGCGGTCTGCCACCTGACTCGGTCGTTGAAGATGAGGAAGCGATCCTGGCTGACACGCTCAGACTCATCGATGCCTACCACGACCCAACCCCTGGTTCGATGATTCAGATTGCTGTGGCACCGTGCTCGCCGTTCTCGGTGACTCCTGATCTCATGGCGGCGTCGGCTGATCTTGCCCGTGACAAGGCGGTTCGGCTCCACACGCACCTGGCAGAAACCCTGGACGAAGAGACGTTCTGCATCGAGACATTCGGGAAGCGCCCGGTCGAGCTCGCTGAGGATCTGAGCTGGGTCGGTGAGGATGTCTGGTTTGCCCATGGAGTGTTCATCAACGATGCAGAGTTGGGCCGCATGGGTGCTGCGGGAACCGGCGTCGCTCACTGTCCGACCTCGAACATGCGGCTCTCTTCAGGTATCGCCCCTGTGCGGCGAATGCGGGCCCGTGGGGTTCCGGTCGGAATCGGGGTGGACGGCTCGGCAAGCAACGATGGATCGAATCTCCTGGCAGAGGTACGACAGGCGATGCTGGTTGCGAGGCTCGACGCGTCACCGAATCAGTCCGGTGGCGAGCTCATGCCGGCGCGAACCGCCCTGGAGCTCGCGACGCTCGGCGGCGCAAGGTTGCTTGGACGCAGCGACATCGGTGCGCTCGCCGTTGGAATGTGTGCAGACGTCGTTGCGATCGACCTCGGGAAGCTCGAATACGCAGGTGCACTCGGCGATCCCGTGGCCGCGGTGGTGTTTGGAGCTCCAACCACGGTGGATCAGAGCTGGGTGCACGGTCAAAGAGTGATCGAGAACGGCGCACTGGTGACGATGGAGCTCGAACCGGCCGTCGAGCAGCACAACAGACTCGCAAGATCCCTCGTCAGCTGAACAGTGACGTGGTTCAGCGTTGTTCCCTGAAGTAGGGGATTCCCAACGCCGCCGGAGCCCCCAAGAAACGGGCCCTCTTCCCACTCGTGAGCACGATCATCGCGACAATCGCAAGAATGAACGGCAGCATCGCCAGAAGGGTCGAAGGGATGTCGCTCCACGGCTCTCCAAGCGTTTGGAGCGTGAACTGAATCCGCTCCGCGGCTCCGAAGAGGTACGCGGCGAACACGGCCCGCCAGGGTCGCCAGCTCGCAAGGATGACAAGAGCGATGGCGATCCATCCCGCAGCCCCGATCGGGTCGTCCTGCCATGTCGGTGTCAATGCCAGCGAAAAGTAGGCACCGCCGAGCCCTGCGAGAGCGCCGCCGATCAGCACGTGCACATATCGAACCTTCGATACATGCACGCCTGCGGCCTCGGCCGATGCTGGGTCCTCGCCCACAGCGCGAAGTGAGAGCCCCATCTTCGTCCTGAACAGGTAGTAGCTCGCAGCTCCTGCGACGAGCCACGACAGGTAGACAAGTGGGTCGTGGCCGAACAGAAGCGGACCGACGATCGGAATGTCCGCGATCCCGCCGGTGAGGATCGGCTCGAACTGCGCCCGTGAAGGGTGGCCGACCAACGGCTCCGACCCTGCCCGTCCGAGGAAGCTCGCGAGTCCTGACCCGAACAGGGCGAGGGCGAGGCCAGAGACGATCTGGTTCACGCGCAGGGTGATCGATGTGAACGCGTGGACGGCCGAGAGGGCTGAGGCGCACACCATTGCTATGACGACACCGAATTCGAGGTTTCCGGTTTGGAACGTCGCCCAGAACCCGGTGACGGCGCCGATGAGCATCATGCCCTGCACACCCAGGTTCAGTATCCCTGCCCGTTCGGTGATGATCTCGCCGACTGTTGCGAATATCAGTGGAGTTCCGAGTCCGACCGCCGCAACCATGGTGAGGATCAGTTGAGATTCGTTCATGCCGGCTCGACTCCATCGGGCATCTCCACGGAGACCGGTTCTCGGCGGGGCAACCTGATCCGGTGTCTGATGAAGAACTCCCCGGCAACCGCAAAGATGAGGATCGCACCTTGCAGCATCGTGACGGTGGCGGCAGGTACGCCGATCGACTGGAGCGCTGGCCCGGCATTGTTCAGTGCACCCATCAAGATGGCGATCGGGATGACCGCAAGGAGATGCAATCCCGCCAGCGCGGCGACGATGATTCCGGTGAATCCGAGTCCGAGGTCAAGCGATCGCGGGTCGAGGGCACCAACCGGACCCGCGACGTAGAGGGCGCCGGCGAATCCCGCGGCGGCACCGGAGAGGAGGAAGACGACCAAGATTTTCTTGGACACCCGGATGCCTGCGTATCTGGCCGTTGCAGCTGAATCACCGACAACACGCACGGCGAAACCCCACCGAGTCTTTCCTATCAGCCACCACGCTGCCACGGCCAGGGCGATTGCGATGAAGATGCCGATGTCGAGTCTCTTGAAGAACTCGGGGAGTTTGGCGGTATCGGGGATCGGCCTTCCGGATGGAAAGGTGCTGACGGCCGGGTCGCGCCATGGGCTTGACGACCCGAAGATGAGGAAGTTCATGAAGCTGAGCGCGATGAAGTTCAACATCAGCGTTGTAATGATCTCGTTGGTTCCAAGGTAAACCCTGGGAACGGCAGCGACCGAAGCCCAAACGGCACCACCAACCCCACCCGCCACGATGACTGCGGGTATGGCGACCCACGATGGGGCACCCGGACCGAGCCAAATCGCAATACCAGAGGCGAACACGGCGCCCATGATGAACTGGCCCTCCCCGCCGATGTTCCACACAAGCATCTTGAACGCAAGTGCAGCTGCCACCCCGGTGAGTATCAAAGGTGTTGCGGAGATGAGGGTGTTGCTCACGCCGTTGGCAGACCCGAACGCCGCATCGAGCATCTTCCCGTACACGTCGAGTGGATTCTCACCGGTAATCGCGAGGAAGAGGCCGCCCACGACCAACGCTGCGAGAACCGACAGCACCGGAACGAGGATCCTCAGCCTCGCCGAGGCAAGTCCCCGCGGTTCGACGATGAGACGACGAGTCATCTTCGTCCGTCCTCCCGTTCGCCAGCCATCAGGAGGCCAAGCCGTTCGGCAGTCGCATCCTCGGCATTCATCTGACCGACGACCTGGCCCTCATACAACACAAGGAGCCGGTCAGAAAGCGCGAGGAGCTCGTCGAGATCCTCCGAGATCAACAACACGCCCACGCCACGTGCCCGCTCGGCAAGTGCCTGATTCCGAACCGCCTGTGTCGCACCAACATCGAGCCCACGCGTCGGTGAGTGAAGAACCAGAACCTTCGGCTCCATCTCGACTTCCCTCGCGATGAGAGCCTTTTGGAGGTTCCCGCCGGACAGGAGCCTGATCGGAAGGCCAGGCCGCACACCGCGAATGTCGTACTCCTCGATCTGACGGGCACCTTCGCTACGGAATGCACTCGGGAGGAGGCGGCTGCCTCGCGAATACGGTGGCTTTCGAAATGCCTTGAGTGCGAGGTTCTCCTCGGTGGTCAAACCCGGGGCAAGACCTACTCCAAGGCGATTCTGGGGAACATATGACATGCCGGCGTACATGTGGCTCAGGACGCTGGCTTCGGTGACATCAAAGTTGCCGATGAAGACGCGTCCAGCGGTCGGGGTCTTCAAACCGTTGAGTCCAAGGGCGAGCTCCCGCTGACCGTTCCCTGAGACGCCGGCTATCCCGACGATTTCGCCAGCCCGTACCTCGAACGAAACGCCGCTGACCGCTTCAAGACCGCGGTCACCTTGAACCCGAAGACCGCTGACTGCCAGCACGACGGAACCCGCTTCGGTCGTGTCGGTTCGGGTCGGAAGGACGAGTTCGCGGCCAACCATCATGCGAGCGAGGTCTTCGGTCTGGGCGTCCGCCGTCGCTACTCCTCCGACGTTACGGCCGTGTCGGAGCACGGTCACGTTGTCCGAAACCTCCTTGACCTCTTGCAGCTTGTGCGAAACGAAGATCACCGAGCGACCCTCATCAGCCATCTGGCGCATGGTTGTGAACAGTTGCTTGCTCTCTTGGGGTGTCAGTACGGCGGTTGGCTCGTCGAGGATGAGCACATCTGCGTTTCGGTACAAGAGTTTCAGGATCTCCACGCGCTGCTGTTCACCGACGGACAACTGCCAGATTCGCGCTGCAGGGTCGATGGGAAGTCCATATCTGTCTCCGAGTTCGGCTGCCTCCGTCTGAAGCTTCTTCTGGTCCAGGCGAATCCCCGTATCGGGATGACCGAGAGCAATGTTCTCCGCGACGGTCAGGTTCGCAACCAGGCGGAAGTGTTGGTAGATCATTCCGACACCCGAAGCGAGCGCATCCTTGGGACTCTTGAACGCCGTTGGCACGCCGTGGAGGAACATTTCGCCTGCGTCGGGTCGATACAGTCCTGCCAGGATGGAACAGAGTGTTGATTTGCCGGCGCCGTTCTCGCCGAGGAGCGCATGCACCTCCCCCCGCGCAAGTCGGAAGCTGACATCATCGTTTGCCTTGACGCCGTAGAACGCCTTGTCGATGTTTCTGAGTTCGACTGCGAGGTCGCTTTGGCCGCTGGTTGGGGCGTCAGTTGTCACTTGACTCCAGGCTGGTGGTGGCGTGTTGCGGAAGGATCGCAGGTGCGTCCGGCCGGTTGCCGGACGCACCCATTGTCGGTTTCGATCAGCCTGTTGGGCTTCCAACGACTCCCTGTACGAAGTAGTCCATCTCGAAGATGTTTCCGAGCGGTCGCTCGACGCCGTCCTGATCAACAATCGGATCAGGGAACACGGCGAATGATCCATCGATGATCTCGGCCTCGCGTTCTCCAATCAACGTACGCGTCGCCTCGTCAACGGAGTCACCGAACGGTGCGAGAGCAACCATTCCGTCCGCCATGTTTCCGTAGTAGGCCGTCGAAACCCATGTTCCGTCAATGACCTCCTGTGCCGTCTTGATGTAGAAAGGAGCCCAGTTCCAGACCGCGGCGGTCAGCCATGCGTTTGGCGCAAACTCAGTCATGTCCGTGTTGTATCCGACCCATTTGGCCCCTGCAGCCTCTGCTGCCTGGCCGGGTGCTGCCGAGTCCTGGTGCATCGCGATGACGTCCGCTCCTGCATCAAGAAGCGATTCGGCCGCCGTTCCCTCCTTGGGAGGGTCGAACCACGTTGATGTCCAAACAACCTGCACCTCAGCATCAGGATTCACTTCCAAGACTCCAAGGGTGAACGCGTTGATACCCCGAAGTACCTCAGGGATGGGGAAGGCAGCTACATAGCCGATCTTGTTTGTCGTGGTTGCTGCACCGGCCGCCATACCGGAGAGATATCTGCCCTCTTCTGCGGCACCGAAGTAGTTCCCCATGTTGTCAGACTGCTTGTAACCGGTCGCGTGCATGAACACGGTGTCAGGGTGGTTTTCTGCGGCGGCCAGCATCGGATCCATGTATCCGAAGGAAGTCCCGAAGATCAACTTGTGGCCATCCTCG
>QQUL01000121.1 GCA_008501565.1 Armatimonadota bacterium | reverse complement strand
TTCTAGCTCGACCTTTGCAAACAGTTGGGGCAGCTCACCGAGCCGGTTACCCGCTACGACCGTCGGGGCGATCCACGGAACCGATTCGTCCGGGGCAAGCACACCGAGTGCCCTCAGCACGCTTCGGGACGTCGCCGGAAGGTACGGTGAGAGGGCGACGGCGTTCGCCGCGATCATCTGGAGAGCAACCCACAGGGTGGTCCCGGTCCGTTCCATATCGGTCTTCGCTGTCTTCCACGGGGCGAGATCGTTGAGATACACGTTGGCTTCCTGAGCGCCGTGCATGGCTCTCGCAATGCCCGCCCGGAGCTTGACGCCTCCGATGAGCTCCCCCACTTCGTCGAGGGTTGTCAGGCGGGCGTTGAGTGCCGCATCGTCGACGTCGGACAGATCGGTGGCAGCAGGAACGACGCCGTCGAAGTAGCGGCCGGTCATCGCCACGACACGGTTGACGAGGTTCCCCCACGTTGCGACGAGCTCGTCGTTGATGCGCCGGACGATCTCATCGTCCGTCAATTCGCTGTCGTTGGACTCGGGAAGGCTCTGAGCGATGGCATAACGCAGCGAATCGGGCTCGAACGTGTCCAGGTACCACGACAGCGGCCTTCCGACGCCGGTCGACTTGGATGCTTTGCGTCCGCCAAAGGTCACGTACTGGTTTGCCGGCACGTCGGTCGGGAGGTTGAGGTCGCCGTGCCCCATGAGGAGTGCAGGCCAGTAGATGGCATGGAACGGGATGTTGTCCTTGCCGACGAAGTAGTAGGACTCGGCATCGGGGTTGAGCCACCATTCCTTCCAGGCATCGGGTGTTCCCTGGATTTCAGCCCACTCCTGAGGAGCGGAGAGGTACCCCATCACCGCCTCCCACCACACGTAGATGGACTTGCCAGGGCCGATGTCGTCCACCGGCAGAGGGATCCCCCATTCAAGGTCCCGGGTGAAGGCACGATCATGGAGGCCGTCGGTCACCATCCCGATCGCAAAGTTGAGCACGTGGGGCCGCCAGCCCTCACGGGTCTTGAGCCACTCGAGCATCGGCTCGTTGAACTCGCTCAGTTTCCAGTAGTAGTGCTCGGTTTCACGCAGCACCGGGGTCGTGCCTGAGAACTTGCTCTTTGGATCGATCAAATCGGTCGGGTCAAGGGTCTTGCCGCAATTGTCGCATTGGTCGCCACGAGCGTTGTCGTGTCCGCAATGGGGACATGTGCCTTCGACATACCGGTCAGGGAGGAACCGCTGCTCCTCTTCGTCGTAGAGCTGCTCGGAGGTCTTTGCGTACAGATATCCGTTCTCAAGGAGGGTCATGAAGAATCCCTGGACCACCCGCCGGTGTGTTTCGGTTCCGGTGGTGGTGAAGAGGTCCCACTGGATGTCGAGAGCATCCCAGTACGTCAGGAACTCCGGGTGGTATTTTCCAACGATCTCCTGGGGGCTCACGCCAAGCTCGTCCGCCTTGACCATGATGGGTGTGCCGTGCACGTCGGAACCCGAAACCATGAGGACGTCATCGCCGATCGACCTGTGGTATCTCGCAAAGATGTCAGGTGGCAGGTACGCACCGGCGATGTGGCCGATGTGCAGGGGTCCCTGCGCATACGGCCACGCAACGGCGACAAGAACCTTGGTCGGCGCATCTGGAGTCATACGGCGATGGTACCGGCGGCCGACCGCGTCCTGACATAGCGGTACGGTCGGGATCGTATTTGTGGGTGTCATCGCGTCGGTAGGATGCAAAACCCAAGTCACCATCGGACCACCGACTGATGGTGCAATGCGGACCCCTTGAATGGAGGACCCTTGGACACTCTCATCGTGAGAAAGATCGATGATCTCGGCCGGATTGTCGTCCCGGCCGAGACCCGACGTCTGTTCAACATCCATGAAGGTGATGAACTCGCCATCACCGTGGAGAACAGCGGCATCGTCCTGCGCAAGCTAGAGGCGACATGCATCTTCTGTGAGGGGACCGAAGATTTGCACGAGTACCACGGCCGTGGCGTCTGCGCCAACTGCCGTGAGAATCTGCAGAACTAGCTTTTAGCCGCGATCCGCGATCACTGTTTCGTACAGCTCGCGTCTGCTGACGCCTGTCTCGCCTGCGACGGTCTTGACCGCGTCTGATGGTGACGTTCCTGCATCGATCAGCGCAAGGGCTGCCTCGGTGGCGGTGGAGAGATCTTGGACCGGTGCCTGGGCGCCCTCGATCACGATCGTGAACTCACCACGTGGCTCGACCTCTCCGCCCCAGTGTGCGGCTGCACCGGCAACCGTTCCGCGCCACACCTCTTCGTGGAGTTTCGTCAGTTCCCTTGTGACGACCACACGGCGATCACTTTCAACAGATGCGGCGATGTCGGAAAGATCCTTCGCAACTCTCCGGGTTGCAGCAAAGAGCACGGTTGTACGTTGGTCCGATGCCAAAGAAGCGATCCGGGCCTTTCGATCCTTTCCTTTCCGTGGAAGAAACCCCTCAAAGACAAAACGGTCACCCGTAAACCCCGATATGGCGATTGCCATGATCGGCGCACTTGGTCCGGGTATCGCCGTCACGACTGCTCCCGCCTCGGCTGCTGCGGCAACGGCACTCGACCCGGGATCGGAGATCACGGGCATGCCAGCGTCAGAGACGAGGGCAACGGTCTGTCCGGCGCCAAGGAGTTCGACGAGTTCGTCGTTTCGTGCCTTCTCGTTGCCGACAAAGTAGCTTCGCATGGGCGTGGAAATGCCAAGGTGGCTGAGCAGCTGTCCGGTCCTTCGTGTGTCCTCGGCAAAGATCACATCGACACTTGAGAGGGTATCAGCGAGTCGCGCGCTGGTGTCTCCAAGGTTGCCGATCGGAGTCGCGCAAAGAATGAGGGTGCCTGCCATCGGATTTGCATGGTAGGAGCGTGAGCCGGTCCCCGACGTTCGGTGCTGTCATTCCTGCCTTCATCTCGAGCAATGGACCGCCGCTGGTTCTGCGGTGTATTCGTCTGGGCGCGACATCGTGGACGCCGGTAACGACCCCGAACAGCGTGGCCTCGACCACGACGATGGGACCCGACATTCCGAATGTGTGAACAGATCCAGCATCGATGATCAGGGCTTGGACGCCGCGGCGTCGCAGCCCAAGGAGGCGGTCAACAAACGATTTCGCAACGACGACTCCGTCGAGCCGCCCCCGGGGCCAACTGACGATCAATCGCCGATACATCGGCTCATTCGGTATCCTTCCACGACTATGGCAAAGGCAAAACGACGCAAACTCCGCGCCCGTCGCTCAAAGGCGAATCACGGACGCAAGCCAAACGCTGGACGCGGCTAGACGCCCCCGGCCCGCCTGACGCCGCCGTTTCCCCCGTTTCTGACAGATGTACGCCCGACCGTGCCCTCGTTCAAGAGCTCCGTTCAGAACTAGGACACCAGAGCCGTACCCAGGGTATACGGACCCCTCTGGTGGGGGTCTGGAGCCCAAAGAACGCTCAGGAATCCCTCGACGGCCACCCGCGAGCGGAAAGCAGCGAGCGAAGCGAGTCCTTCACACTCCCATTTGGGTTCGCAGAGCGGCTCCCGCATCAGAATCGGTGGAGGCGATGAAGACGAAGCGGTCGTCCATACGGTCGATGAAGACGTACACACCACCGCCTCGAAGCAGTAGCCCACCGCCCGATTCCTGTGAGGACGTCGCGCCCATTCGTTCACGCGCATGCACGATGAGGGCGTTGACGAGATCCTCGGCGTCCTCATCGGTTTCGGCGAGGTAGCTCCAAGCCATCGCGATGTCGTCCCCGTTGACGAGCGTCCGGTACGAGTCGTTTCCCCATCCAGCCGCGGCTTGCGTCACCATGCCCGGTGACACTGTGTCGGTGAGGATCATCCGCACGCCCCACTCCCCCCACGCTGCATCCTCGTGTACCTCCCAGCCCGGCAGTGTCACTGACACCGCTTCAAGCGGTTCGGGATCTTCTCGACGGATGTATTTGCGAGGGTTGAGAATCTGTTCGGTGGTCGTTGGCATGTCCTGATAGGTCTCGTCGACTTCCTTGAGTCCCCCATCGGCGATCAGCTCGCGAATGAACACAAGACCCTGCTCGTAGGGGAAAGCCAAATCCAATCCGACCCAGGTCGGTGCGTTGTCGAGTGTGGTGGTATCGGAGGACAGCGCTTCAAGTGCCGCCTCTACCGCTTCGGCAGGATCCATGTTCTGGATGTACAGGAACTGCTGGTACGTAGCGTCACCCTCGACCAACGCAAGGAGCGCAGACGCATCGTCGATGTTCCCTTCGTCAGAGCGACGTTCAAACTCGGGATCAAAATCGAAGTGCTGGTCGGTAAGGGCATGCACGAGCTCGTGGACGATCGTGATTCGCTGGTAGGCGCTGAACCCGTCCTCAGCGGCCGGAACAACGATCTCCTTGGTCGCTCCGTCATAGAAACCGAGAACCTGCTCCGCGTACAGATCGACAAGCAGTTCGCCAAGATCAGTCTGCCCGTCGAGCATGCCCATCAGCTCAAACAGTTTCTGGTTGTTTGCGAGATAGGTCGAGTCGAGGTCCTCAGCTACATCAGCGGCAACGCGTGCCTGAAACTCGACTAGATCAAGAATCGTCACCGTTGGAATCTCCAGAAACGGCAAGGCACGGGACTCTTCGGCTGCGAGTATGAGTAAGCCGATTTCGGCTCGCATTTCGGAATCAAGCTCTTCAGATATCGAGTCCGAATGAGTCCCGGGGATCTGGTTTGGGGGAATCGATGTGATCGTCTCGAAGGTCGTTGTCGTGGCACCCGGATTTGTCCCGTCAGGCCCGGTAGTTGCCCCCGGCGCGGTGCTCGTGGATCCCGATCCCCGGTCACACGCGGCGGCACCCACGGCGAGGGCCGCGATCGTGAGCGCGACAAGCAAGCGACGAAGGGTTCGGTTCATGACGATCGGCAGGCTACAGCGGAACCCAAGAAAGCGATGTGACACCCAGATGCTTGCTTGCAGCGATTCTTGGAGCAGCGGGTATCTTGCTGGGATGCGGATTGCCATCACGGGAGCTTCCGGCTTCGTCGGAAGCTCCCTCACACGTACCCTCGCGGCCTCGGACCACTCGATCCGGTGCCTCGACCGTGTCCGCAACCCCGGACTCGATGATCTCGATCTCGAATGGAGCACCGTCGATGTTTTGGACCGCGACCAGGTCCGGGGAGCGCTCGATGGGATAGAGCTCGTCTACCACCTCGCAGCGGTGATCTCGGTTACCGGTGATCCGTCCGGGATCGTGCGGCGCGTCAACGTCGACGGGGTCCGCAACGTGGCTGAGGCTTCACTCGAAGCTGGTGTTGGACGGTTCGTCCACTGTAGTTCCGTGCACGCCTTCGATCTTGAGGCAGTCGACCACCTGACCGAAGACGGACCCAAGGCGACGGATCCGAATCGCCCTGCATATGACCTGTCCAAGGCTGCTGGCGAAGCCGAACTTCACAAGGTGATCACCCACGGTTTGAACGCGGTGATCGTCAACCCGACGGGGATCTTCGGCCCACGGGACCACTCCCAGTCACGTATCAACACGATGCTGCTTGCGATGTTCGCAGGCCGACTTCCCGCTCTTGTGAAGGGTGGATTCGACTGGGTGGATGTACGGGATGTTGTGTCGGGGATCATCGCTGCCGGTGAGAAAGGACGAACCGGCGAGAACTATTTGCTGTCTGGGACTCACCAAACACTGCGACAGCTCAGCGAGATTGCAGAACGAGTGTCCGGCACCCCACGCCCGAAGGTCGAATTGCCAATGTGGATGGCCCGAATGGTCACTCCCCTCGCCAACGTCGTCAGCCGTCGGACCAAGGATCCACTGTGGTTCACTACCGAATCGCTGCACGCCCTTCGGTTCGATCCAACGGTGTCCAGCGCAAAGGCGGCAGCCGAACTCGGGTATCAGTCTCGGTCCACCGAGCAGTCCGTCTCCGACATCTACGAGTGGGCCATCGAAGCCGGACACGTTGACGGCAGGGGGGAAGGGCACAACCTGCGATAAGTCCCATTTCGTAGGCTCCGTTTTGTCCAACATCGCCATCGAGGCCACGGCTATCGTCGGTCGCGATTTCCAAGGCAGGAGTACCGGTGGCCGATACGTACCGCAACGACAAGCGCACCATCTTCGGATGGGCGATGTTTGCATTAGAGCCACCCTTCTAAGGGATGTCAGGTAGCCGTTCGACGTCAGGGAATCCCGCAACGACTACTCGTCTTCCCCCGAGCGGCTCGGCGAGTTCGATCTCGGCGATCTGACCGCACTTCGGGTGATCACCGCCAGCCTCCGGAAGATATGTGGGCGTCAATTCAACTTGGACGTCTGTTGGCGTCTCGAAAACCGATGTGTCGACTTCTGCCACACACGGCCCATAGTGGATCTCAAGGGTCGTCGGCCCGACGGTCCGATAGTGCGTCACTTCAAGAGGCAGAGTTGTCGCCCCACATCCGGCGAGCAGCAAGAGGACTATCACCGCTCCGTATGTCGATCGATCCAACCACCGGTGCCTCTGCATGCGACTGATGGTATGCACTCAACTCGCGGAACCTGCTCGAACCAGGTCCAGGTGCTAGCTTGTCGTAGCTCCAACATCGAAGAGGAACCAGCGCCATCGTGACCGTCAAAAATGACAAACGCACAATTTTCGGCTGGGCGATGTACGACTGGGCGAACTCGGCCTACATCACGATCTTCGGTGCGGTCGTCGGAGCGTTCTTCACAGGCACGATCATGGAGGTCGACACGTACTGGGGGCTATCGGGTGAGTCGCTCTTTGCGATCCTGATTGGTGTCGGGTCGATCATCCTGCTGCTCGCAATGCCCATCCTTGGTGCGGTTGCCGACTATTCGGATTCGAAGCGGCGCATGCTGCGCAACTTTGCGATCCTGGGAGCCCTATCGACACTTGTCATACCGTTCGTTCCCAACGGCCAGGTGCCGTTGTTCCTCATCATCGTCGTCATCTCCCAATTCGGGTTCGTTGCTGCAAATGTCTTCTACGACGGATTCCTGCCGGACATCACGACTGATGACACCATCGACAAGGTCTCGTCCAAGGGATTCGCGCTCGGCTATCTCGGCGGTGGGATCTATCTGGCGATCGCCCTCGTACTTCTCATGTTCTCGAGCGAGGAACCAACGACAGACTTCCTGACCGAGTCCCTCGCCGCCCGGATCGCCATCTTCGGATCCGGGCTGTGGTGGATCGGGTTCTCAACGATCACGCTGGCCAGGCTCCCTCCCGATGGACGCGGCGTTGAGAAGCGGTCGATGGGCGACTACGCCGCATCGGATTTCGGCGAACCATGGCGACAACGAAGCGACTGCGTGACTTCCCCCACCTCCTTCTCTTCGTTGTTGCATTCATCATCTACAACTCCGGCGTCGGGACGGTCATCGCGGTGTCCGGTCCGTACGCCGAGGACACACTCAACCTGTCGATCACCGACATCGGGATCGCATTCCTCATCGTCCAACTGATAGCTGTCGCTGGTGCCTTCATGTTCGGTGTCATCTCGGGCCGAACCGGACCAAAACGGGCGATCATGATTTCCCTTGTCGTGTGGATCGGGATCGCCGCGGCCGCGTACTTCATACCCGAGGAATCAGCCGTCAGCTTCTGGTCACTTGCAGCGGTGGTGGGCTTTGTCCTTGGCGGAGTGCAGGCACTCAGCCGATCACTGTACGGGACGATGATCCCCGAAGAGGCATCTGCCGAATTCTTCGGATTCTTCTCCGTGTTCAACAAGCTCTCGGGTATCGGACCACTCGTGTTCGGTCTCGTCAGTGCCGCGACGGACGGGAGAACAGCGATCCTCTCTGTTGGATTGTTCTTCGTCATCGGTCTCGTGTTGTTGGCACGGGTTGATGTCGATACCGCACGGGCTTCGCGAGCGGATTGGGACTTCTCCAACGTCTGACCTCCGCATTTGGACTTGACACGGTCGCCGAGACCGGTACAGTGCCCGACACATGAACGTTGCATTCACCCGCGAGATGATGTGCATGGCTATGACACAGCCGTGCAGACCTCACGCGTAAGCGACACGACAAACACAACCAGAGGATCTGCACCGGCGACGGAGCAGGTCCTTTCTTCATGTTTGGGCTCTCCGGTAGCACGACAGTTTCTGACTGATCCCCCGGAGGGACCACATGACAGACACACTCCGATTCGAAACACTGCAGGTTCACGCAGGGCAGGAACCAGCACCCGGCACGAACGCACGGGCTGTTCCGATCTACCAAACAACGTCGTACACCTTTGACGACGCGGCCCACGGGGCAAGGCTCTTTGCGCTTGAAGAGTTCGGAAACATCTACACGCGCATCATGAATCCAACGACCGATGTGTTCGAGAAGCGGATCGCTGCACTCGAGGGAGGCGTCGCTGCGGTCGCAACGGCGAGCGGGCAAGCCGCACAGCTCACTGCAATCACCACGCTCGCAGCGGCAGGAGACAACATCGTGTCCACGTCGTATCTCTACGGCGGCACCTACAACCAGTTCAAGGTGGCATTGGAGCGGCTGGGGATCGAGGTCCGGTTCGTCGCAGGGGATGATCCCGAGGAATTCGCTGCCAGGATTGATGACCGCACCAAGGCGCTGTATCTCGAGACGATCGGGAACCCGGGGTTCAACGTTCCCGACATCGACGCGTTCGCCGAAACGGCACACGAAGCCGGCGTTCCGCTGATCATCGACAACACGTTCGGAGCTGCGGGATACCTGGCACGACCCATCGATCACGGCGCAGACATCGTCGTTGCTTCCGCGACAAAGTGGATCGGTGGCCACGGAACATCTATCGGTGGGATCATCGTTGACTCTGGCAACTTCGACTGGAGCAGCGGCAGGTTCCCCGAGTTCACTGAGCCCTCCCCCAGCTACCACGGCCTCGTATATGCCGACACGTTCGGGATCGACGGACCGTTTGGGAACATCGCATTTGCGATTCGGGCACGTGTCGAAGGGCTGCGAGATCTCGGCGCTGCGCTTTCGCCGTTCAACGCATTCCTGCTTCTGCAAGGGGTCGAGACGCTGTCGCTACGAGTCCAGCGTCACGTCGACAACACGCTTGAGCTCGCAAGATGGTTGCAGAATCGGGAGGAAGTGACATGGGTCAACTATCCGGGTCTCGAGGATCACCCGTATCACGAGGTCGCCAAGAGGGTGCTACGCAATGGGTTCGGCGGAGTGCTTTCGTTCGGCGTCGACGGCGGGATCGAGGCGGGAAAGCGGTTCATTGATTCGTTGGCGCTCGCATCGCACGTTGCCAACGTAGGTGACGTCAAGACCCTCGTCATCCACCCCGCGTCGACGACGCACCAGCAGCTCGACAGCCAGGAGCAGCTGGCGGCTGGCGTGAGCGACGACCTGATCAGAGTGTCGGTGGGGATCGAGCACATCGACGACATCACGGCTGACTTTGAGCAAGCCTTCGCTGCGCTCAAGGTCACGGCGGTCGCGGCGTCGTGAAGCACCGGGTCACCATTGCTGGAGCGTTCCCTCTCGAAGGAGGGGGAACGCTCCAGGATGTCGTTGTCGAGGTCCGTACGTGGGGCCGCCATCGGAAGAACGCGACGTTGATCTGCCATGCGCTCACCGGCGACGCAAATGCTGATGAATGGTGGTCAGGGCTGTTCGGTGCCGGACGGGTGTTTGATCCAGCATCGTCGTTCATTGTCTCGATGAACGTGCTCGGCAGTTGTTACGGCACGACAGGGCCGGTTTCCGTCGGTCCATCTGGAAAGCCCTACGGTGCCGACTTTCCGAGTGTGACAATCCGTGACCTCGTCGAGGTACAGCGTCATGTACTCGACCAGTTGGGGGTGGAGACCCTCGATCTGGTGATCGGCGGCTCGATGGGTGGCATGCAGGTTCTTGAGTGGGCAGTCATGTATCCGCACCGGGTCGGCGCAATCGTGCCGATCGGTGTCGGTGCCGCACAATCTCCATG
>QQUL01000167.1 GCA_008501565.1 Armatimonadota bacterium | reverse complement strand
GTCTTGGTCGACTTTTCGTTCCGACCATCGAACCCGCCCGCGGTTGACGGTGGACAGGGGGTGTCGCCACCCGACGTGCTGATGACCTCTCCGCCCTGATCGTCGTAGCAGTTGAGTTCACTCGGGGGCAGGATCCAATAGCAACCTTGGTTGGAGTCGTAGTTGAGTAGCTCTGGCCCGCAGTGGTCGCCCTTGGACACGTTGCTATCGGTGCATCCGTCCGGCGCTCCGGGCAACGGAATCTGTTTCGGATTGTTCGCCCCGACCGGTTTCGATGGGTCGAAGGACGCAACGTCACCAAACCCGATGAGAACCAGCGTTCCATCATCGGCAACGTTGATGCCGAACACCGGGAACGCGGTATCGAACGCCTCCGGTGGCGGCACCGTGGTTGTGGTCGAGACTGTCGTGGTGGCTGTCTGAGCCGAGCACGTGACCGGCACCTTCGCTGCGAACTCGACGATGTGGTGTCCGGTCGATGCCTGGATCCCGAAGATCCCACTTCCCGGTTCGAGGCATTCGACGGTGAACCCGATGGAATCTCGGGACGCGACCGTTCCGCCACCCGCAGCCTCGATAGGGCCTTCGTAGCGAGCCTCTAGATCCACGGTCCACGGTGCGGTTCCGTGGCGGTTCACGGAGACCTCGACATCGGCGATAGCCCCCACCTCCATTTCCAACGAGTCAGGCGCTACCCCAAGCTCGAACCAGGCATTCGGCCCGACCGCAATCATCCACACGCTGAAGTGCTCGACCTCGGCCCAGATCCGCACGTCGTCTCCGTCGATCTCGATCATGTGGTCGATCTCTTCGAGCCCGCCCGGTTCTCCAAGGCCGACCGTCAGGAGCGGGTACTGGCCAGCGGCGAGACCAAGGTCGGCCATCGACAGCGTTGTGGACACGACGACAGCGTCGTCGAACTCCGAGCCTTCAGGACCAAGTTCGTATGCCTGGAGGAGGTCCAGGTCACCAACGAGCGGATCGTCAAGCCCAGAGGGGTCCAGCGCAGCCACACTGACCTCGACCGTGGCGTCGATCGAACCAGTCGGTGCCTCCACTCGAAGCAGGCCGTCTTCGCTTGCCCCGAGGACGACATATCCGTCGGTCGCGGTCACGGTGTTCTGGCTGCTCTTGTCGCTCGCCGTGCACCCGAAGCCAACGATCAATAGGGAAACGAGTAACAGGAGACGGCGCATTAGCCAGCCTTTCCGGTCGATTGCGCCGGAACCCTAGTCGTTGATTCCCGACGCTTCCAAGGCCAACTTGCCGACCTAGCATCAATGGTGTGAGGCAAGTACTCGACACAGTACGACTGCATTGCCAATGTCGAGACCCCTCGGTTCGCCTCCTTGGAAGATGACGATGATTCGGCAGCCGTAGGGTTCCACCATGAACGTTCTTCTGGTCGAGCCCTACTACGGGGGGTCACACAAAGCTTGGGTCGACGGGTATCGGGATCATTCGGGTCACGATGTTCGGGTTGTCAGCCACGATGCGAGGTTCTGGAAGTGGCGGATGCACGGTGCGTTCCTGACCCTCGCTCGCGAAGTTGAGCGAGTCATTCGTGAGGGTTGGGTGCCCGATGTGATCCTTGCTTCCTCGATGATGGATGTGTCGGCGTTCGCAGGTGCTGTCAGGAAAGTCGCGCCGGGAGTCCCGATTGCGACGTATTTCCATGAGAGTCAGTTCACGTATCCGCTGTCGCCCGCGGACAAGATCGACTTCACCTATCAGATGAAAAACTGGGCGAGCGCTGCAGTGGCCGATCTTGTCATCTTCAACTCGGAGTACCACCGATCGGTCTTCAGAACTGAGGCCACCAAGTTCCTGAACGCCTTCCCCGAGGACAAGCACGTTCATCTGGTCGATGAGGTGATGGATGCCTCGATCGTGCTTCCGGTCGGCGTTGACCTCACGGCTCTTCGTGGCGACCGGATTGTTTCCGACGGACCGCCGCTCATCGTGTGGAACCAGCGTTGGGAGCACGACAAGGGTCCGGACGAACTGAAAGAGATCGTGGAACTCCTGATCGAGCGGAAGGTCGACTTTCGTATGGCCATGTGCGGCGCAGTGTTCGTGTCGGTGCCCGAGACGTTTGCTGAGATCACTGCGTTGCTCGGTGATCGCTTGATCCACGAGGGCCATGCCGATAGAGGAAGGTACGAGGAGATCCTTCTGGAGTCCTCCGTGGTCCTATCCACTGCCAACCAGGAGTTCTTCGGTATCGGTGTCGTAGAGGCAATCGCGGCTGGCGCCCATCCAGTGCTTCCGAACCGGCTTGTCTATCCCGAGCGAATCGCAGCCATCGGTGCCGATCCGATCACGACAGTGTTCGACTCGCCGGCTCAGGCGGCCGACCTCATCGAGCGGGTTCTTGTACATCCACCCGACCCAGCGCTCCGCGAGGCAACATCCCAATACGATTGGTCGGCTGTAGCGCCGGCTTACGACGAAGCACTTGGAAAGCTGATGACCGATGACCGATGACCGTACTCAGAAGTCAGAAGTCAGAAGTCAGAAGTCAGAGAACCGAGGACCGGCAACGGGAAGTCGGCGGCGTGAGCCCTTGAGGGCAGGATCTATTGGTCGGCAGATGCTTGGTGGGGATCCTCAGTGCTGAAGTCGGGGAGATCACCGCGATCGAGGGCTTCGATCTGGAGCCGCATGGTCCATGCCGAGGCCGATGCCGCTTCCTGTGAGGTGAGGCCGTGTTCGCGGGTCAGTCGATGCCACGTGGTTGAGCTTGCCCCATTGCGGATGATTGCAGCGATGACTTCGCCATGGCGTTCGCTGAGATCGGGATACGCGGCCTTGACCAACTCGTGGATAAGGACAGTTCGCCGAGCCCGGTTGGCAGACGGCTGGCTCGCGTAGTCGAGCCGTGCAAACGCCTCCGATAGCTCCGGAACGGCCTCCATCGCACCAAAGTTGGGAGCAACCAGTCCTGGAAGCTCGTGCAATGTGGCTGGAATGTCGGTTCCACCACGGCGCTCCATCTCGCGTTGCGCAAATTCGGACAGTGCCTCGATGAGCCCCTGCCTGTCCCCAAAGTGGTTGTAGACCGTTCGCGGTGAGACCCCGGCTCTCGCAGCGATATCGGTGATCACAAAATCGAATGAGCCAGTCTCTGTCACGTACTGTGCCAAGGCCATGACGACCGCTTCCTCGGTCAGCTGCCTCTGTCTGTCCCTGATCGACTTCGCCATGGCGTAACCTTACCACCTTATGCACTACTTGCACAATCTCTGCACTTCCTGTAGTGTACCTGCGTACAGTGTGCAAAGAGTGCACACAGTGAGCAGGAGGATGCCATGACCGGAGTACTGGAAGGGACACTGGGGACGTCAACCGATGCCCCGACAAACATGCGAGCCGCTGGCGTCGTTGCATTGGTGGGTGCCATCGTGATGGTTGTGGGTGCGGGTTTGTACGCATCGTCAGGAGCAGATGCTTGGGCGGCGGTCTCGTCAGGGGATACGCAGAAGTTCCTCAACGACGCAGCCGCGAGTGCGACGACCTTCTATGCCGGACTTTCTGCATGGATCACCGGAGCAATACTGATGGCCGTCGGCGGCGGGCTGGTGGCAGGTGTCGGGTCTGGGTTCGGCGCACCGGCGGCTCGGACGACACTCGCCATTGGGGCAGCGGTCGCGGTGCCCGCATTTGTTGTCCTGGCAACAGTCGTTCGGTTGGCAGCGTCGGGATCAACCTCGCTTGACCTGGCCGACAGTCTCGCGTTTCTGGGTACGACACTCGATGACGTCGCCACGATCATCATCATTGGCGTTTCACCTGTCCTCATCGGGTTGTCCGGACATGGCCGGTGGATGCCCCGGTGGCTGTACTTCTGGGCATTGGCGTGTGGTGTTGCCGGCGTGATAGCCACGGTGGCAGTGTTTCTCGGAATGTCGTCGACCCTGGGCATGATTCTTGTTCCCGTGGGAATCGGTTGGATGTTTGCGACAGGTGTAGTTGCGATTCGACATCGGTAATACCACTGCAGTTGAGGGGGACCGTTGGTCCCCCTCAACCTGACAGCTGTGAGCTTTCCGACGCCTTGATTTCGCCTTCGACCCATTCGACGCGGTGGTCGGCTTCGATGAAGCGGATCGTGCCGGAGCGGGACCGCATGATGACCGGGGTCGAGATCCTCACTGGCGATGTCGATGATCTCATCGAGGTGGAACCAACACCTGAGCAACTTGTCGAGCGGTATTCAACTGTCCAACCTCCGGCCACATCTACTCCCGACGACCTCTTGCCAGTCACGCTGTCAGGGGACCAGCTGGGGGAATGGGGAATGGACCTCGGTTCCACGCTATAAGAACAAACCGTCCTCGGCGAGCGGAAGGGGGGACGGGTTGCCGAAGGGTGACAGCTTCTGTTACATCCAGCGCTGTTTGAAGGCCCGTGGAATCACCTGCAAACGGCCCAAACGTCCCATTAGGGTAGGGGCCAAAATCAGCTAGACTTCATACTGCATGACATCATACTGCATGATATCTCTGGATTGCCGAAACGGATCGCGGGCGATTCCGCTCAGATCCGTCACCTCTGTGGCTCGCTGTGGTGATGTGCCGCTCTTTGAGCCTCGATCAACATGGGGGTGAGTGTGCCGAGGGATTGGCAGGGGAGCGTGATGACGGTCAACGGTCTGATCCCTGGGGAGGAGATGGGCATCACCCTCCCGCACGAACATCTGATCATTACCCATCAGGGGCCCCTCATCGATCTTGTCGATCCCGACATCGCTGTGGCAGAAGTGCAGCGCTTCAAGAGCGCGGGAGGTTCCACGCTGGTGGAGATGACGAGCATCGGCATCGGCCGTGATCCGGAGGCGCTCAAGGCGATATCGGCACAAAGCGGTGTACAGGTGATCATGGGCACAGGCTTCTATAAGGATGCGTGGCTGCCGGCTGAGGTACACGCGATGTCGGTCGAGGAGATGACGCGGATAATGGTCGGTGAGATCGTCGACGGTGTTGGAGACACGGGCATCCGAGCGGGCGTCATTGGCGAGATTGGTGTGAGCCGCCCCATCACAGCTACCGAGGAGAAAGTACTCGTAGCCTCTGCGCGAGCTCAGCAAGAAACGGGCACAGCCGTCAGCGTCCACTTTGATCTTGGGACTCTTGAGGAACACAACTACGTTCTCGACCTCCTCGAGGACGAAGGGGCTGACATGACTCGGGTCATTGTTGACCATTTCGTCGCCGCGCCCCAGAACGTCGCACACGCCGTGAGCATCGCCGAGCGTGGTTGCTATATCGAGTTCGAACTGTGGGGTATGCACGTCTGGCCCAAGGTCAATGAGATGATGGGCATTCATCACGAGGCCCAGGTCGCGTCACTCCGATGGTTCGTTCTCAACGGCATCATTGACAACATCCTGATTTCCCAGGATGTGTGCAACCAAATACTCCTATTCGAGAATGGAGGATTTGGATACACACACATTCTTGAGAACCTGGTACCCGCATTCAAGTCCCACGGCATCACAGATCAGCAGCTCCAATCGATACTGGTCGAAAACCCACGACGCGTTTTCGCGTTCCAGTCGTCGGCGGCGCCACAATGACACCCCGGGAACCTTGGCGTGGGCATGTGATGACCGTCGAGGGACTCATCCCGGCCGACGAAATGCGCGTGACATTGCCGCACGAGCACCTCATCTTGCAAGGTTGGAGCCACCTCAGCACGAACTACTTCAACAGTGCATATATGGAGCTGGTGCAGTTCTCCCAAGCCGGTGGTACGACGCTGTGTGACCTGACAACGGTCGGTCGGATCCGTGATCCGTCGTTTCTGCGCAGATTGGGTGCAGTAGCAGGTGTGCAGGTGATTATGGGTACCGGCTTCTATAAGGATGCGTGGCTGCCGCCTGAGGTGCACGGGATGTCGGTCGAGGAGATGACGCGGATAATGGTCGGTGAGATCGTCGACGGTGTTGGTGATACGGGCATCCGGGCGGGCGTCATTGGCGAGATTGGTGTGAGCCGCCCCATCACAGCTACCGAGGAGAAAGTACTCGTAGCCTCTGCGCGAGCTCAGCTAGAAACGGGCACAGCCGTCAACGTCCACTTTGACCTTGGGACAGATGACAGGGAATACCACCACGCGCTGGACATCTTGCAGGAAGCGGGAGCCGATCTCGAGCATGTAGCCGTTTCTCACTTGGTGCCTAGTCCATCCACCTATGAACTCGTCGAGGGACTGGCCACACGCGGGTGTTATGTGGAGTTCGACATGTTTGGCCACACACCGCAGACCTCTGCAGATGGATTGCTGGATCTGCATCTGGAGGTGGTGGTCTCGTCTGTGCGAGCTCTGATCGATCTGGGGTTGTTGTCCAAGATTCTCATTTCTCAGAACGTGTCTCATATCCGGCACATGACAGCCAACGGAGGTCACGGATATGCGTATCTCCTACGGGACCTGACTCCAACGTTCCTGAGCTATGGAGTGTCTGACCAAGACCTACGGATCATGATGGAGAACAACCCTCGAGAACTTCTGACGCTGAGGTGCTGATCCCAACCCATTTGTACGACGAACCCGACGAACGATCAAGACAACGAGCAGAAAGGGAACACAGTGGATATTGAGACAATCTTGACGAAGCAAGAGGAGAGCCTGTGGGGTGTGTCGAACTACTACCAGCGGCCGATATCGCTGGCCCGAGGCAAAGGTGTCTACGTGTGGGATACGGAGGGAAACAAGTATCTGGACATGTTTGGCGGGATGCTGACCCTCAGTACCGGCCACTGCCATCCGAAGGTAACGGCGGCAATCACGGAACAGGTCGAGAAGCTGATCTTTGCACCGAGTCTCTATCCACACGAGAACGCCGTGGCGTACGCCGAGAAACTCTCTGAGATCCTGCCCCCGAGCCTGTCGAAGATGTACTTCTCGCTGAGCGGCACCGACGCTGTCGAGAATGCCGTGAAACTCGCAAAGCAGCACACCGGTGCTCAAGAAGTCATCGCGATTCGGGGGGCGTACCACGGACTCTCAGCACTGGGTATGTCCCTGACGGCACATCCAACATTCCGCCTTGGCGGCACCCATATCACCGGCATCAAGCATGCTCCGCAACCAAACTGCTATCGGTGCGCTCTGCGACTGACGTATCCGTCTTGTGAAGTTGCATGTGCCACAGATATCGAAGAGATCATCCAGAAAACAACGTCGGGACGTATCGCGGCGATCATTGCAGAACCGATCGCCGGTGTGAGCGGTCTGATAACGCCACCCTTGGAGTATTTCAAGACTGCGGTCGATATCGTGAGAGAGCACGGTGGGCTTTTTATTGCCGACGAAGTACAGACCATGTTTGGTCGGACCGGCAAGTACTGGGCAGGGCATGAGCACTGGGGTGTCACTCCCGACATCATGGCGGTTGGCAAGAGCATTGCCAGCGGGATGCCCCTATCTGCGACAATCACGACCCCTGAGATTGCGGCCAGTCTTGGCGGATCCATCATCTCGACCTTCCAGTCGCACCCCGTGTCGGTAGCCGCTGCTGACGCGACTCTCGACGTCTTGAAAGAAGAGGCTCCTCCTTCTCACGTTGAGAAGATCGGACACCAGATTCGGGAAGGCTTTGAACTGCTCAAAGACGAGTTCCCACTTGTCGGTGACGTCCGTGGAATGGGATGCATGCAGGGAATCGAGTTTGTGAAGGACCGCGATACAAAAGAACCCGCAAACGAAGCGGTGTCAGCCCTATTCGAAGCCACACGCGAGCGCGGATTGCTGGTGGGTAGCGGGGGTACCGGCAACGCCTTCCGATTCACGCCCCCGCTCACCGTCACAGAGAGCGAAATCGAAGAAGCGCTCAGCATTCTCCACGACTCGATAGCTGAGGTCCAGGCGACAGTCAGCTGAGATCCGACACCGATCGGGTCTGAGCCAGACCGCTTCCGAAAGGAGACGCGACCTACGTCAGTGTCGATGTCTCGCGGCCCAGATGATCACACATCAACATCGAGACCAAGAACAAGTTTGACAATCCTGTCGTGGGAGGCTTCGTCTCGATCGACTTCCGCAATCTTTTGACCCAACCGCAACACGACAATCCGATCGCTGACTCTGAGCACATCCTCCATGTTGTGGCTCACAACCAGCACTGCGATTCCACGCTCGCGAAGACTCTCGATGAATGAGAGGACCGCCTCGGTTTGCTGCACACCGAGCGCCGCCGTTGGCTCATCAAGCAACACGATCTTGCTACCCCACAGCACCGCCCGCGCAATTGCTACGGATTGCCGTTGGCCACCTGACAAGGCCGCCACCTTGGTCCGCAGAGACGGCAGTTGGAGCCCGAGGTCCGAGAGACCTCTCTTGGCCTCTCTCCGCATCGCCTTTCGATCCATCCACCTGAGACGAGACCGAATGGGGTCGCGATGGAACAACTCGCGGTGGAGGTAGATGTTCTCGACAATATCCAATGTCGGAATCAGCGAGAGATCCTGGAATACCGTCTGGATTCCTGAATCCTGAGCCTCTGCTGGCGTGGTGTGCCGTTGCTCGACCCCATCGACCAGGATGCTCCCTGATGACGGTTCAAGTATTCCCGAGATGATCTTGACCAGCGTGCTCTTGCCTGCTCCGTTGTCACCAACAAGGGCAACAACCTCGCCAGCATGTAGCTTGAAGCTAACCCCTCGCAGGGCAGTGACTGCTCCGTAGGACTTGGTGACGTCGCGAACCTCGAGCGGGGGTGACTCGGCGCGATTGAGATCACTCATCGTGGGCTCCTTCATCGACCTGTAGACCCGGATCCTGGAGTTGGACTCGATCGAGGCGTTGGTAGAGAACTTCCAGCCCGGCCGCACCGATCATCGCGAGACCCACCACAACACCGAAAAGGAAGGGGTTGGTGTTGACGACCAACAGGCCATTTCGTAGCACTCCTATGAAGATCACACCGACGAGTACTCCCACAAGGCTTCCGCGACCGCCCGTGAACGCGACACCGCCGAGCAGAATCGCCGTCAGGACAGCGATCTCCGTGCCTTGACCGATCGAAACCGACGCGCTGTCGAGTTGCGAGGCAACAATCAAACCACCGACTCCGGCCGCCAATCCTGACATTGTGTAGAGCAGCCATGGGATCCGTCGCACATTGACGCCGAGGGAGCGCGCGGCAACTCGGTCTGCACCGATGGCCATCATGTGACGAGCCCAGGGACTCAGATACCAAACGTAGCCCCCCACGATGAAGGCGATACCAAACGCATAGATCGGTACCGGGTAGCCGAAGATGTTGCCGTTTCCGATCCAGGCGAACACGTCGCCGAAGCCACTCTCAGTTCTGCTGTTGTTGATGAGTTCCGCGAGACCGCGAGCGCCAGCCAAGCTGCCAAGTGTCACGACAATCGGAGAGAATCCGAGTTGGCAAATCAGAAACCCCTGGGCGAAACCCCAGAGCGCACCAACCAGAAGTGCAAGGAGGATCGCCCCCCAAATCGGCATGCCTTCGACGCCGGCCAGCCGACCGAAAGCCACAGCGGATAGCACCGCGACGGACCCGACGGAAAGGTCAACATAGCCTGCAAGGAGCAGCATCGCCCCAGGCACCGCGATGATCCCGACAACCGAAACCTGCAGCAGAATTACCTTGGCGTTGCTCTGAGTCAAGAAGTATGGACTCATGGACGTGAACACGATTATTAGCAAGACCAGGGCAGTTACAAGCCCACCTTGCTGCCCAAGTTCCAGCAACCTGCGCTGACGCAGACTCGCGACGTGAGGCTGGTCTATCTGAACAGAGGGAAGACCTCCGTCCAGATCCGCGGTCTGCGGGTCTGGACGGAGGTCTCCGCTAGTTTCGGGTTTTTCTGCCATCACTCGTCGTATTGTGCCATGAACTCCTGCAGCAGCTCGGGAGTGTCGTTCGTGAGGATGTCGTATGGCTGCACGGAATCTGTGGGTCCGCTACCTTCGATCAGGTTGGCCGCAATGTTTACGGTATCCCTCCCGATCTGGACCAAGTTGAGCGCTGCGGTCGCACCGTACGCGTCTCCGGATAGAAGCTTCTCCATCCACAAAAGCGATCCGTCCAGACCTCCACACCAGATGTCTTCAGGCTCATTGCCAGCAGCGCGGATAGCTTGGCTGATTCCAGCACATGGCGCATCGTTGTGGGACAGGAACATGTTGACATCGGGGTTCGCC
>QQUL01000264.1 GCA_008501565.1 Armatimonadota bacterium | reverse complement strand
GTCCATGTTTCCCTTGAATGGCAGTATCGCCGCCGGGTTTCGTCCCTCGGGAATCACAAGGTCGCGAGCCTCGGCGCCTTGGTACTCGACGTTGGCGCGGGTGGTATCGAAATGTGTGTTGTTCGGAACGACATCGCCCTCAGAGACCGCAACGGAGAACAGGATCTTCTCGGCTGCCCTGCCCTGATGTGTCGGAATGACGTGTTCAAACCCCGTAATGCCCTTCACCGCAGACTCGAAGCGGAAAAAGGAGCGACTTCCCGCGTAGGACTCGTCGCCGCGCATCATGCCTGCCCACTGGTCTGCCGACATCGCGCCAGTACCCGAATCGGTCAGAAGGTCGATGATGACTTCGTCGGCGTGAAGGCCGAACAGGTTGTAGCCCGAGCGGATCAGCGCTGCTTCACGTTGCTCGGCTGTTGGAAGGTCAATTGCCTGAACCGTGTGGATCCGAAACGGCTCGATGATCGTGTGTGATTCCATACGGAGAGACTACTGACTACCGATGACCGATGACCGATGACTGACGGAGGAAGTCCGACGTCGTTACACGTGTTGGTCGACGAGGATTGCGTTGCCGTCTGGGTCCGTGATCGAGAAGCTTGCCGGTCCGCTGGCCGTATCGACGGTGGTGTCGTTGTCGATCGGTATCCCTGCTGCTCTCAGATCAGTTGCGATTTCCCTGATATCGGTTGCGTCCTCGGCCGGAATGCCGGGTCCCGACCATCCCGGGTTGAAGGTGAGGATGTTTCCCTCGAACATGCCATGGAACAGACCAATCACGTGGTCCCCGTTGCCCATGATCGCCCATGCCTCGCCGTCGCCACCGATCATGGAGAACCCGAGGTGCTCGTAGAAGGTCCGAGATACGGACATGTCCTTCACACTCAGACTGATTGAGAACGTCCCGAGATCCATGCTTCCTCCGTTGTCGGTGGCGCCGATGCTACGTCCGGCCGATCCGTCTGTCGACGGCGGGCACGGGTTTCCGTCAGTCGACGACAGTGGTTGTGGTGGCTGCCGTGGTGGTTGTGGTGGTGGTCGCCGTGGTGGTAGTGGTGGTGGTCGACGTCGACGTTGACGTTGTTGATGACGATGGGACCGTCGTAGTCGTTGTTGAGCTGGACGGGGGCTTGGTCGTCGTGGTTGTGGTCGTCTTCTTGGAGCGATAGTTCCAGGTCCAGTCCTGTGTCGTGACCGAGCCGTCGGGGTGGGTCATGACGCGGGTGATGGTGTTGCCGCTCCGTTGCGATTCGCACGTCCTGCCCCCGTTGTTTCCATAGAGGGTGACCGTGATCGACGACGGCGTGTAGCTCGTCTCGATGTAGACGACCGCATCCGAATCGTTTCGGAACTTGACGTCAGGAGCCGGGAACCCAAGCGTTGCTTCCCGGACAAACGGATACCGCGAGAAGTAGAGGCTGTGCGGCTGATGGAAGATGTCCTCATAACATCCGAAGAACACGGCGTTGTAGAAGGTGGTTGCGAACTGGCTCGTGCCACCACCGACGTTGACCGGGCTGTCACAGCAAACGACCTCGCCACCGATGATCGCTCCGGCCCTGCGGTACCCCTCGGCAGTTGTTCGCTTCCCTGCCGTGTCGTTGATCGAGAAGATCTCACCGGGCATCACCCAGTGGCCGTTGATTTCGTCGGCGAGGAGCTGAATGTTCACGACACGGTTTGCACAGCACGGGTGGTGCGTGGTGAACGTCGACACCTCGCCGAACGGGCCCATCGCCTCGGCCATCTCCGTGGTGAGGGCAGGCTGTGCTCCGTCGATCATCGGAATCGTTCCCGACCGACTTCCGAGGGCAGCCTTGGAAACGACAGAGGGAATCGCTTCGATGTCGATCATGCGTCCGACCTTTGAAGGAACGACACTGATCTCCTTGGTTTCCGTGTCAAACGTGAACGATGCATCGACGGGAGGAACCTCAAAGACCTTGCTTTGCATGAGCGCGATCGCCTCGATGACATCCTCATCGAGATACGGAACAACGGTCGCAGGTGAATGCGTGACAATCTCGCTTCGCAAAGCGGTGGTGAGTCCGGCAGAGCTGAAGACGAGT
Source organism: Armatimonadota bacterium (assembly GCA_008501565.1). Lineage (GTDB taxonomy): Bacteria > Actinomycetota > Acidimicrobiia > Spongiisociales > UBA5794 > UBA5794. The sequence goes on along the minus strand of QQUL01000264.1, from coordinate 443 downwards.
GGCGTCGTTTGGCCCTCGGGACGAAGGACGATCGCGTCTGACACCAGCGTCTTGGCGAGCGCAACTGCCTGGTCCACATTCGCATCGTCGACGCGTGGCTCGATATCGATGAGCGGAAGTACGATCGCTTCGTCGCTGCCGGTTGAGATCGCCGCGAGAATCAGATCGGCGGCCGGATCATGGTCGATTCGTGTCCCTGCCTGGGGGTATTCGGCGGTCGGGACACCGTTCACGACCACGACCGCACCGTCATAGGCTGGCTCATCGATGACCGTGAGATCCCACTCCGTCAGAATCGCGTCGAGTGCCTCATGGTCGATGGTCGCGACAACGGCGATGTCCGTCACCCCGCCGATCCGGGTCCCGATCCATTTGGCAAAGTTGTTGAAGCCGTTGGATGCACGTCGAACCCGCATCGCTTGGTCGACGACGTAGACCTCGTC
>QQUL01000049.1 GCA_008501565.1 Armatimonadota bacterium | reverse complement strand
GCCTTCCCGACCTCAGGTCGTGGCAGCGAGCCGGGGTCGCCGAGCAGCACCGATGTTCGTGACCTCAGGCGCGAATACAGTGCGGCCTCCAGTCGCTCGCGAATGCTGTCCCGTTGCGGGATGTCATCGGCTTGGGCGAGCTCGCAACGAACATACATTTCGACCATGGTTCCGCGCTTGTCGAGCACTATCGCCCACTGACCCGACACGCCGGGCTCGGCGAGAATGACAGCTTCGATCTCGGATGGGAAGACATTCACCCCACGGATGATCAGCATGTCGTCGGAGCGACCCGTGATCCGGTCCATACGTTGAAACGTTCGGCCGCAGGCTGACGGCTCATCGATGAACCGGGTGATGTCGCCGGTGCGGTACCGGATGACCGGAAGCGCTTCTTTCGTCAGCGTCGTCAACACCAACTCACCGTATTCACCGTGTTCCATCGGATCACCCGTCTTGGGATCGACGATCTCGGGATAGAAGTGGTCGTCGAATACGAAAGGCGCTCCCTTGCCTTCGACCGATTCCATGGCTACGCCGGGACCGATGATTTCGGAGAGACCGTAGATGTCAAGAGCGTCGATCCCCCATGCCTCCTCGATCTTGACACGCATGGACTCCGACCACGGTTCCGCTCCAAGGACTCCATATTCGACTTTGATGTCGCCCATGAGTCCAGCTGCTTCGGCGCGTTCGGCGAGTAGCAGTGAGAACGAAGGGGTCGCACAGAATCCTCTGGCTCCAAGGTCGGCGAGTAGCTCAACCTGGAAGGCAGTGTTGCCACCCGACGCTGGCACCACGGTGACACCGAACAGCTCCGCTCCCCCGTGAAGTCCAAGGCCACCGGTGAAGAGCCCGTATCCGTAGGCGATGTGGAAGACGTCGTTCGGGTGTGCCCCCGCACAGCCGAGCACTCGGGCGTTGACCTCAGAGAAGACAGACAGATCGTGCTTCGTGTACGCCACGACGGTTGGTTTGCCCGAGGTGCCTGATGAGGCGTGAATCCTGTTGCATGCACCAACCGGGACCGTCAGCATCCCGTAGGGGAACGTGTCTCGCATCTCTGACTTGACGGTGAATGGCAGTTCAGTGATGTCATCGATCGAACGGATCTCCCCCGTTTCGGCAAGCTTGTCCTTCCAATACGGAACCTCGGAAGCCTTCAGACGCTCGACAAGGGACACGAGACGATCGTTCTGCAGCCGACGCTTGTCCGCCCTTGGCATCGTCTCGAGTTCTGGCTGATACATATCGTGGAGTCTCCCGGTGCGTCGGTGCCCCACAATAATTGCATACTGCGCTACTCAACAATCAGCGACAGAAGCCTTACCCTCCACATCGAACGAAAAGGAAGGCCGGCTCCTGAGAGCCGGCCTTCTGCCATCCGTAGTTCGTATCCCGGACTCCGGTATCAGCTTCCGGCTTCGAACTCGTCTTCGAACGAGACAACCTTGCGGCCCGGCTTGTCGGCAGGCTTGTCCGCAGGCTTGTCCGCAGGCTTGTCGTCACGGTTTCGGTCACGGTTGCGACCTCCGCTGCGTCCGCCACGATCGTCGCGGCTTGCACCACGATCATCACGACGGTCGTTGTCGGAACGCTCCTTGCGGGGCTCGTCGGATCCCCCACCATCGCTTTCGCCGCCTGTTGGGGCGTCAGCCATGTCGAGTGAGACCTTGCCGCGATCGTCGATCTCACGAACGATGACCTTGACCGCATCACCGAGGTTGAGGACGTCCTCAACCTTGTCGATACGCTTGCCTCCACCGATCTTGGAGATGTGCAGGAGTCCGTCACGACCTGGAAGGATGTTGACGAATGCACCGAACTTGGTGACATTCACAACCTCACCGTCGTACACCTCACCGACCTTCGCCTCTGGCGGGAACCCGATCGCGAGGATCCGTTCCTTCGCCAGATTGAGCGACGTCGTATCAGGAGCACCGACGCGGATCGTGCCGTCATCATCGATATCGATGGACGCACCCGTCTCTGCTTCGAGCTCCCGAATCGTCTTGCCCTTCGGACCGATGACTTCACCGATCTTGTCCTTCGGAATCATGACGGCTTCGATCTTCGGTGCCGTTTCGGCAAGCTCGGAACGAGGGTCAGCAATGCAGGCCTTCATGGTCTCAAGGATGAACATGCGAGCCTCGTGGGCCTGGTTCATCGCAGCGATGAGAACGTCAGCAGGAAGACCTTCGATCTTCGTGTCGAGCTGGAGTGCCGTGATCATGTCCGGTGTACCTGCGACCTTGAAGTCCATGTCACCGAGGTGATCTTCGACCCCGAGGATGTCCGTCAGCGTGACGAACTCTCCGTCGTGGTAGATCAGACCCATCGCGATACCCGCGACCGGAGCATGAATCGGAACACCGGCATCCATGAGCGACAGCGTCGACCCACAGACCGATGCCATCGAGGATGAGCCGTTCGACATCAACACCTCAGACACGAGCCGGTATGCGTAAGGGAAGTCCTCAGCTGGTGGGATGACCGGAAGCAGCGCCTTCTCTGCGAGGGCACCGTGACCGATCTCACGACGCTTCGGACCACGCATGAACCCTGCTTCGCCGGTGGCGAAGGGGGGCATGTTGTAGTGATGCATGTACCGCTTCGAATCCTCGGGAGAAATCGTGTCGAGCATCTGCTCCATCTTGAGCATGCCGAGCGTCGTAACGTTGAGGACCTGGGTCTCTCCACGTTGGAAGATCGCCGAACCGTGCATGCCGGGAATGACGCCAACCTCGGCGGTCAGTTGACGGATCTCGTCGGTTGCTCGACCATCAATGCGGACACGGTCTGCGACGACCCTTGACCGCATGACGTTCTTCTGCACCTTCGAGAAGGCCGCCTTTGCTTCCTTGAGCCCGTCCTTGTCATCGTCGTCAAGGGCAAGGGCTTCGAGGACCTCGTCCTTGACGGCAGACTCGGCGTTCTGACGCTCATGCTTCTTGACGATCGTGCCAAGCGCCTCAAGCTTCGACTTTGCGAGCCCTTCGACCTTGGCGTACATCTCGTCCGAATAGTCCGAGAGCATCGTCCATTCGACCGGCTCCGGATCACCGAGCTTCTCGGCAAGTTCGAGCTGGAGGTCGATCAGCGTGGCAATGTATTCCTTCGAAATCTCAAGCCCGGCAGCAACGGTTGCCTCATCCGACGCCTGTGCGCCTGCCTCAACCATGCGGTAGCTCTCTTCGGAGGCTCCGGCCTCGACCATCGAGATGTCGACGGTTCCCTCACTGTTGCGCTTTCCAGCGACAACAATCTCGAACACGGCTTCTTCGCCCTGCTCGTAGGTTGGGAAGGGAACCCAGTCACCGTCGATGAGTGCGAGTCGGATTGCGCCGATCGGACCCTCAAACGGGATCGGGCTGACCGTCAGAGCGGCAGACGCGCCGTTGAGGGCCAGGATGTCATGGGGATTCTCAAGGTCTGCGGCAAGCACAGTCGCAACGACATGGGTGTCGTGACGGTAGCCCTCGGCGAAGTTCGGTCGGAGCGGACGGTCGATGAGACGGGCGGTGAGCGTCGCCTTCTCGGTTGCCCTGCCCTCACGTCGGAAGAACGAACCGGGGATACGCCCGACGGCGTAGGTCCGTTCCTCAACATCGACGGTAAGTGGGAAGAAGTCGACGCCTTCACGAAGTCGACGGCTTCCGGTTGCGGTCACGAGGACCTCGGTGTCACCGATGCGCACCACGACGGCGCCATCAGCGAGTTGTGCGAGCTTGCCTGCGGATAGAGAGATCTCTACCTCACCGACGCGCTCACGAACGGTGGTCTCTGCCACGCGTTTCTCCTTCTGTAAGGGAGGAACACACAATTGGCAGTGGTCAGTATTCGAGAGGTTGTTCGAATACACACCACTGTCAACTGATGCGAATCCTCCGGTGATTCGTCACGAGCCAGAAATGAGCCAAGGTGGCGTGAGCCGTTCTCGGTTCTTCTTGGCTAGCGACGCAACCCCAATTTTGCGATCAGGTTTCGGTAGCGCTCCACGTCTTGTTCCTGGAGGTACCGAAGCAGTCGCCGACGCTTACCAACCATCATCAGCAGACCCCGCCGGCTGTGATGATCCTTCTTGTGGATCTTCAGATGCTCGGTCAGGTGGTTGATGCGTTGAGTCAGCAGCGCAACCTGGACCTCCGGCGAACCGGTATCCGTGGCATGCGTGCCATGTTCATCTACAACAGTCTGAGTGTCGTTCACGAGGTACTTTCCTACGCGAGTAAGTAGTCGGGCGAATGCCCACGAGGGATGATAGCGGTTCCGGGGCGTAGTTCCGCTTCTGCTTACGGAATACCGGAACCATCCATGTCTGCATCCACGACTGCGTCGACCTCAATCTCGACTTTCCACAGCGGATCGAGCAGAGCCGCAACCACGACCATCGTCGATGCCGGGTCGGCGGCACCGAAACACTCCTTGTGGGCACGACCGATCTCGTCGCCGTCGGATGCGTCGGTGATGAACATGCGTGTCCTGACCACACCGTCCATCGAACCCCCGAGCGCCTCGATGGCTTCGGTGGCAATCTCGCCACAGCGCATCATCTGTCCGTACGCGTCAGGTGCGAGCGTGTCACCGGGATTCGGCACGGGCGCTGTCCCTGCGATGTGAATGCGATCACCAATCCGGACGCCGCGTGCGAACCCGAACCGTTCCTCATACGGAGACTCACTGTGGTGACGTTGTCCCTGCATGACCAGACGCTATCACTTTCGGAGACAACAGGAACCGACGGGTGTGGTGCGCCCAGTCGTCGGTGTTCCTACCGGTAGAGCTCGGTGCACGATCCGGGTTCTTCGATCTCGGCCCGGACACATTCGGCGACATGGGCGCTCTTGAGGACTGACGTGTGGGCCTGCGACATTCTCAGGAGGGCCACCACCGGATTGACGGCCATGAACAGCGCTGCACTCGGAAGCGGGTCGTGAACTTCGAAGACACGCAGACCATCCGGGTTGTCCCAGAAGCTCGGCAGCACGGCATCAGTGTTGCGAAACGTCACGACCTCCACGCCTGAGGACTCACCGAGGTGGGCCCGAACGTCACGACAGCCATCTTCGGTACATCGGACCGGATCGAACCCACCGTCATCGGGCGCCATCCCGAATGGCCAGGAGCCACCGAGCGACTGCAGCCATCCGTGTGGCCCGGCAGCTATGGCTGGGTCAAGGAGTGCGGCACCGCGATAACCGTCGATCGGTGGGCGGCTTCCCTCGTCGAGATCGGCAACCAGTTCTGCACCAACTGCCCCACCTCGCGAGTGATGCAGGGTGTAGATGTTTTCGTTGTCTCTTGAGAGCTCGCGAAGCGTCGCATCGAGATGATCTGCGGCATCAGCAGTCGAGACCGTGTGGGATGAATCAGTCGAGGACTCACCTCCATCCACAGCGCTGTAGTCGAATGCGACAACCCGCTCCGACGGTATTCCCATCGCGGTCGTCAAGTACTCGAATGACTCGGGCGAACCGCCGTCACCGTGGACGACCACTACCAGCGGATCGTCGTTCCTTCGCCTCTTGAACACGACCGATCCACTGAGAGCGGCTGCCGAACCGGCGACAAACGGAATCGACATCGGCAGGACCGGCCGTGCTGGCCGGGGCTCCGGGAACGTCGAACCGTCAGCCGAGCGAATGACGGGATTCGGGGCCAAGCCGATGCCATCGCCGGGAACTGCGCCGTCGACTGGCGTCGGAATCGGCACGGACAGTAGTGCAATGGCGGTTGCCGCCCAGAACATTTGCTTCCCTTCCGTGGGAAGCGCGGCGCACCCTCAATCTGACGCAAATCGAGTCCGGGTACAAGACCCCCGTTCAGGACACGCGGGCAACTACGAAGTTTCGTACAGAGTCAGTGTGGAGATCAGGAAGCGAAGATTCTCTTGGCGACTTCGATGTCAGCTTCGATCTGTGCGACCAGCGCATCGACGGATGTGAACCGCTGTTCGTTTCGGATTCTGTCGATGAATTGGACTCGAACCGTCTTGTCGTACAGGTCGATGTCCATGTCGTAGAGGTGAACCTCGATGGTTTCGTCGACTCCCCCGAATGTGGGGCGAGTCCCAACATTGGCCACGCCGTCGAATACTTGTCCATCGACGACGCATCGAACCGCGTAGACGCCACCTGCTGGCTGCACGAGTCCAGCGGGCGTGGTGATGTTCGCTGTCGGGAATCCGATGGAGCGTCCTCGTTCGTCACCGGTAACCACGGATCCCTCGATCTCGAACGGACGCCCGAGCATGCGGGCGGCAAGCTCGACACTCCCTGTTGCGATTGCCGCACGTATCGCAGAGGAACGAACTTCGGTTCCGTGAAGATTGACGATCTGTGTCTCCACGACGTCAAAGTCGAAGTTTCCTCCGAGCAACCGGAGATCGTCCACGGAGCCACTGGCGTCGTATCCGAAACGGAATCCTTGTCCGACGGCGACCAGTCCTGCGTTCAGGGCTCGCACCAGAAACAACTCGACGAATTCGGCCGGTGACAGGTGGCGAATGTCGTCATCGAAATCGATGATGCCTACCGCATCGAGACCGGACTCCTCGAGGAGCTCGATGCGTCGCTCGATGGTGGTCAGCAGTGGTGGTGCCGGATTCGCCGACACGATTTCCTCGGGAAGCGATCCGAACGTCAGGGCGCACACATCGAGATCGTCGGAGGCGCTGCGCAGTGCCTCAAAGACGGCCATGTGCCCACGGTGGACGCCATCGAACACGCCGATCGCCACCGCGTAGGGCGTGCGATCCGGGTTCCACGATGCAGGGTCGCCGCGAAAGATCTTCACCCGAGAACCACCTCTGGTCGGAGTTGCTGTTCGACACGACGGTACACCGCAATGAGTGCGTCAGTTCCATCGGTGACACGGACGAGATCGGTCACCGAATCACCGCCAACGTCGCCGACATGAAGAACGACACCGTTGCGGACCCGAAAAGCTGTTGCGTCCGACACGGGCAGCTCCGGGAGGTGATCCAATGCCGAGGATGCCTCCACCACGAGTTCTCCGATGGTGCCATCAGCGGCCGCCGAAACGACTTCGTCGATCGTCATGGCGTCCTCAACCCGCATGGAGCCATTGCGAATTCGTCGAAGCGCCGTCAGGTGGGCGCGGCCACCGAGGGCGCGTGCAATGTCATCGGCGAGTGTTCGGATGTAGGTACCGGTCGAGCACACGGTGCGTAACGTGACTTCCGGATAGTCCGATGGAGCAATGTCCACGAGTTCGAGCGAGTGGATGGTCACCGGTCGGGACTCCCGCTCGACGACCTTTCCCTCGCGGGCGAGCTCGTACAGGCGTTTTCCTTCAACCTTTCGTGCCGACACCATGGGTGGCATCTGAAGGATGTCACCCCGAAACCGTTCCAACGCAGCCTCGACGTCCTCGACCGATACCGGGAGGGGTTCGCGGGACAGGATGGATCCGTCCGCATCGAGAGAGTCCGTCGCGACACCAAAAAGCGCAGTGGCAACGTATTCCTTTTCTGCACTCTGAACGAACCGGAGAAGCCTCGTCGCCCCACCGACGGCAAGAACGAGGAGGCCCGTTGCCATCGGATCGAGAGTCCCTGCGTGGCCGACCTTGCCCCCGACTGCGTTGCGCACCTTTGCCACGACGTCGTGGGACGTCCAGCCCTGATCCTTGTCGATCAGGAGGAATCCTGGTGGAAGGTCTGTCACGACAGTTGTGAGACGATCTGTTGAATGATCGTCTCAGGATCCGAAGTCGAGGTGAAACCCGAAGCGTTGTGGTGTCCGCCACCGCCAAATGATCCTGCGATGGCAGAAACGTCAACGGTGCCTCTCGAGCGGAGCGAGCCTTTGTAGACGCCGGGTTTTGCTTCCTTGAGGAGACAGGCAACCTCGGTTCCGCGCGCCATTCGGACGAGATCGATCAATCCGTCCACCTGGTGATATTTCACACCAGCGGCTTCGAGGTCGGCCATCGTCATCAACGACCACACGAAGGCATGGTCATCATCAAGGACTGCCCGATCCAGCACCTTGGAAGCCACCGAGTAGTAGCCGAATGCTTCTTCTTCGAAGAGCTTCTGCCCGATGACATCTGGCTCAACGCCCGCAGCCAACAGGTCAGCGGCGATCGCATGGGTAGCCGACGATGTCGACGAGTACTGAAACCGACCGGTGTCGGTGACGAGTCCCGTGTAGAGCGCATCGGCCACCGGTTTGGTGATGTTCCAGCCGAGGTCCTTCAACACCCGATACACCAGCTCGGTGGTCGCCGCCGCGGTGGGGTCGATGAGGAGGACATCTCCCCACGAACCATCCGAGATGTGGTGATCGATGACCGCCAGGCGTTTTGCCTTCCCCATCGCTCCGGCCAACGCCCCGACCCGATGTTCGACCGACGTGTCAACAGCGACCGCAAGGTCAAGGTCGGTGGGGAACTCGGAGGGTTTCACAAGTGCGGATGTGTCGAGGAATGACATCTCCGCAGGCACAACGAACGGCTCGTCGAAAGACGCAACCGCCTTCTTACCGGCATTGCGGGCTGCAAGGGCAAGACCGATCATGGAACCAAGGGCGTCCCCGTCCGGTCCGACATGTCCCACAACCCCGATTGAACCGGCATCGGCGAGTGCTTTGGCAATCTCCGCAACGGCGTTCGAATCAGTCATAATCCAGATTCCGAACCGTCTGACGTCGGGATCCCGACTGCGTCGGGTTCCTTGGAGTCCAGCAAGCTGGACTCTTGACTTCTGACGTCTGACTTCTGATGTCTGTCTTCTGACAAATCCTTCACCATCTGATTGATCTTCAGTCCTTCATCGATCGCTGGATCGACCCGGAACTCCAGCTTCGGTGTGTAGCGGAGCTTGGATTGCGATCCGATCTCACGCTGAAGCCGCGGCGTTGCCGAGGCCAGGGCATCGGCAGTCTCCCTCTTCTCGTCGTCGGTTCCCATGACCGAGTAGTACACGATTGCATGCCGCAAGTCGGGGCTCGTTTCGGTTCCCGTGATCGTCAAAAACCCGATTCTTGGGTCCTTGAGATCCAGAACTGACTCGGCAACGATTTCGCGGACGAGCTCATTCACTTTTCGCATGCGTGGACTGTTCTGGCGAGCCATGGCGACCTCTCAACCTTGCATTGCCGAGGTTATCAGCGCCGCAATTCGCTCTACGTGCGAGCGATTTCCTTCACGACGTACGATTCGATCGTGTCGCCTTCTTTGATGTCCCGGAAGTTTGCGAGCCCGATACCGCATTCGAACCCGGCTGCAACGCTCGGGACATCGTCCTTGAAGCGGCGCAGTGACGCGATCTTCCCGTCATAGACAACCACGCCGTCGCGGACGAGCCGTGCCTTGGCGTTTCGGTTGATGGAACCCTCTGTGACGTACGAACCGGCGACCATCCCCAACCTTGGCGCTCGGAACACCTGTCGCACCTCGGCGACCCCGAGGAAGTTCTCGACTTCATCGGGAGACAGCTCGCCGACGAGCAGTGATTCCACATCGTCGAGAAGCTCATAGATGATCGAGAAGGTGCGGATGTCAATGGCTGCCTTCTTCGCTGCCTCACGAGCCGGTGCATCCGGTCGTGCGTTGAAGCCGTAGATGATCCCGCCTGAGGCTTCCGCAAGCGCGACATCGTTGGTGTTGATTCCACCGACACCTGAGTGAACGATCGTGACATAGCCATCGTCCCTGCTGATCTTTGCAACGGTTTCCTTGATCGCCTCAAGGGATCCGTGCGTGTCGGTTTTCACCACGATGCGAAGCTCCGAATGCTCCTGGGTGCGAAGCTGTTCAATCAGCATGCCGAGGCGATCTGTCGCTGACGGCACAACCAGTTCAAGGGAACGCTGCTCGTCAACCTTGGCCTGGGCCATCTTCCGGGCTGTCCGCTCGTTCTTTGCCACCTCGAACATGTCACCAGCCGTTGGGATCTCATCCCACCCCATCACCACTACGGGTGTTGATGGCCCAGCGGTCTTGATCTCTTCACCAAGGTCGTTGAACATGGCACGCCCCCGCCCGGACGTCGGTCCGGCAACGATCGCATCCCCCTTCTTGAGGGTTCCCCGCTGAACAATCCCCGTCGCAACGGGACCGCGGCCCACCCCGATCTGAGCTTCGATGACCGTGCCGATCGCGGGGGCCTTTGGATTCGCGGTGCGGTCCTCGACTTCCGACACGATCGCGATCATCTCAAGCAGGGCGTCGACCCCGTCTCCATTGAGCGCCGACACCTCGCTCGCCGGCGTCTCC
>QQUL01000173.1 GCA_008501565.1 Armatimonadota bacterium | reverse complement strand
AAGCTGGCAGTCGAATGCGATGCGTCGCTCACGTCGTTCGTTCCACAGGACGAATCGCTCGAATCGGTGTTCCGCTATCTGGTGGAGCGCCGATGACCCCGGTGCTCGCCCTCTTCCGAGCCTCCCTGCGCAGAGCCCTACCCGTCAAACGGACCGTGCTCTTCGGGTTGCTCTCGCTCACCCCTGCGCTGCTCTTCGTCCTCGCCGCCGAGAACCGCACGGGTGAGGCGGCGTTCGACACCCTGGTCGAGACGAGTGGTGGCGCCTACTTCGGGCTTCTCATGCCGGTCATCGCGATTGTCCTTGCCGCCGGCGCACTCGGAGACGAGCGGCGAGACCAGACGCTGAGCTTCATCACGCTCCGACCAATGCCGCGATGGGTCATCGCCGCAACGAAGATCGCGGCAGCAGCAACAGCGGCGTTCGCTATCAACCTCATCGGCATCTTCGGATTGTGGCTCACGTACTCGATCCAACACACCTTCAACGGCACGATCCTTGTCGGATATCTGGTGGGCACCGTTATCGCCGTTGCTGCCTATGTGTCGATCGTTGTTCCCCTCGGCTTCATCACCGATCGCGCCGTCATCATCGGACTTGCATACCTCCTGGTATTTGAGGACGGTGTGGTCATTGCCCTTTCGGGACTTGCGTCCCTCTCGCCGTGGAGGCTCGGTGCTGCTGCCTTCGCCGGTGTCGTCGAGGAATCAAGACTGATTCTCGACGGCGCCGTTGGCAACCTCACCATGACCGTGGCCAATTCTGCAATCACTGCCGGTATCTACGTGCTCATCGGTGCTGCCATCACGACGGCACTTCTCAAACGGCGAGATCTGGCCTGACGGGTCGGTCGATTCTGATCGCTCCTCCGCAGTTGGGCGAACCGGCGGTAGCGTGCGTTCGTGCGCACATTCCTTGAGAGGCTCAAACGGGGCGACGTCGGGGCGGCGGCCATCGTCGTTGCCGCTGGCATCATGTTGTCGCGTGTGCTCGGGATCATCCGAGACATCATCTTTGCCTCGATGTTGGGAGCCGATGGCATAACCGACGAGTACGTCGCCGCATTTCGCATCCCGGACTTTGCGAACTATCTCCTTGCCGGCGGGTTTCTCACCATCACGTTCATCCCGATCTTTGCAAAGTATGTTGCCGACGACGACGAGGACGAGGCTTGGTTCGGGTTCACGGCCATCATCCGCTGGCTCGCGATCGCAATCACCACCCTCATCGCAATCGCGTGGGTTGCGACGCCGACGATCATCAACACTCTGTACCCGTCGTTCACCGAGGAGCAGGTTGCGAGCACGATCGAATTGACACGGATCGTGCTTCCCGCTCAGTTCGCCTTTGTCATCGGTGCGATGTTCGCTGCGGTTCAGTACGCGAAGGGGTCCTTCACGATTCCAACCCTCGCCCCGATCATCTACAACCTCGGCATCATCGTCGGTGGTGTTGCTTATGCAATGGCAACCGGTACGGCAGATCCAGCCGGGTTCATCTGGGGCGCCTTGGTTGGAGCATTCATCGGGAACCTCGCACTCCAGGTGTGGGGAGCCAAACGCGTCGGTATGAGACTTGAGCCCAAGGCAGCCTGGAAGCACCCAGCGGTCACCACCTACATCCTGATCGCGTTCCCTCTGATGTTGGGTCAGTCAATCGTGGCCCTCGATGAGACCTTCATGTCCATCTTTGGTGCAAGAGCCGGCGAGGGTGTGGCGACCGAGCTCCAATATGCCAGACGGACGATGTTTGTTCCGGTCGGCATCATCGCCCAGGCGGCAGCGGTTGCCGCGTACCCGACCCTCGCGCGCCTCTTTGCCGAGGGAAATCGAAAACGTCTTCTCGCAACGGTCGATCGAGCCCTCAAGTACGTGCTGGTGTTGTCGATCGGTGCTGCAGCCATTGCCATGGCCCTGTCACTGCCGATCATGCGTGTGCTGTTCGAACGAGGTGAGTTCTCTGCAGAGTCAACGAACGCCGCGGCATCTGCACTCTTCATGTATGCCCTCGCGATTCCGGTGTGGGGTGCTCTCCAGATCGTGACACGAGCGTTCTACGCCCGCAGACAGATGTGGACGCCCGTACTCGTCGGATCTGTCGCGACCGTCGTCGCCATCCCCGTCTACTTCGCGATGGAGGGGTCGTTCGGCATCGAAGGCGTCGCGCTTGCTTCGGTCATCGCCCTTGCGGGGTACACGGCCGCCCTTCTCACGATTTGGTACCAACCCAAGGACAGTCGGGAGGGTCTCGTGTCGGTTCTACGGTCCGCCGGGCGGGCGCTGCCCCTTGCGGTGCCAGCCGGATTCGGGGCATTCGCTGTTTCGTGGTTCGTTATCACGGGACTCCAGGGTTCGGTCTGGGTGGCCGCACTGATCGGTCTCGTCCTCGGGCTCGGCGTATTCGCAAGACTCGTGGCCGCCATCGGCTCAGGGCTCTATGACTTCCTGTGGGCAAACGAGAAGCGCCGCACGGAACGTGCGGCGCATGAGGCCTGAGCCATCTCGGTAACGATCAGTTG
>QQUL01000192.1 GCA_008501565.1 Armatimonadota bacterium | reverse complement strand
CCACTCTGGTTGCAGGCGTGCATAGATGTGGATGCCCCGATTGCCCGATGTCTTCGGCCAGCCAACCAGACCGGCGTCGTCGAGGATCTCACGAATCGTGTGGGCGACGTTGACGACAGCGTCGAACCCGAAGTCGGCGGTGGGGTCGAGATCGATGCGGAGCTCATCGGGATGGTCCAGGTCTGATGCCCTTGCGTTCCACGGGTGAAGATCGAGGCAGTTCATCTGCGCGAGCCATACAACATCTTGGACTTCGAGTGGAAGAAACATCCGCCCAGGACGAGCCGAAGGAAAGACGACATCAACCTTCGAGCGTGCCGATTCCGGGACCCGCTTCATGTAAAAAGGGTCACCACCGACCCCTTTGATCCACCGTTTCAACATGGTTGGACGGTTGTAGACGCCTCGAAGTGCTCCCTCTCCGCACATCGCGAAGTGCTGGGCAACCTCGAGTTTCGTCCAACCTTGTTCCGGGAACACCTTCTTGTCGGGGCTTGAGATCCTGACCGCCACTCCGCCGGCCATGACCTGAGCTTCTTTCGCCATGAAACTGATTATGCCCACCGGTGCTCGGTCTGTGCGGCACAACTTCGGTATTGTTGCGTCCAACGAAAGGGAGGCACACCAATGGCCGACACACATACCGACGTTGAGGTGTACGACCCAGTCAGTAATTTGAAGCGATCATGGTGGGTCTTGGTGATCTCCGGTGTCCTGTCTGTGGCGATCGGCGTCGCTCTGATCTTCTGGCCGGGCCAGACGCTGACCGTTGCCACCGCTCTCTTTGGCGCACTCATGATCCTGTCGGGCATCGTCCGTTTTCTTCAGGCGGTGTTCTCGTCTGAGACTGATCACCGGTGGCTGCTGTTGATCTCGGCGATCTTGGGCGTTGTCATCGGCGTCGTCGTGATCAGAAACCCAGAGTCAGTCATCGCGCTCATCGTTCTTCTCGCTGCACTGTTCTGGATCATTGGGGGAATGGTCGATCTGTTTCGTGGGCTGACGGACGAGAGCCTGCCGGATCGTGGCGCGCGTATCGGACTCGGAGTGATCTCCGGTGCGTTCGGTGTCGTCATTCTGATATGGCCAGCGCCGACTGTCCTTGTATTTGCGATCCTTGCGGGTGCCTACTCGATTCTGTTCGGACTCCTTGAGATCTACGCCGGCATCGCCCTCAAGCGAGCCTGAGGCTGGATCCTCGCTCTAGGAATCGCCATACATTCGGTCGAACGAATCAACGATTGCATCAGCCAACTCGGCCTTGCGGTACCACACCATCGTCGCATGTCCACCCCGCAGCATCCGAAGCTCGCTGCCCTGCCAGTGGTCGGCCAGAGCTCTGGTTGCCGTCTCGGGGATGTACCCGTCGGTTCGACCGCCAACGATGACCGCTCGGTCGGCATGTCGCGGCGCAGGTACGTTGAGTACCGAGACGGAGTTGAGAACGGACCGCAGACGCGGTGCCTCGCTTTCACTGCCAAGGGCGTCCCATGCAATGCCACCGCGCAGGACACCGTCGAGAAACACCGGTGCTGGTGAATGTGAAGCGGCGAGGGGGGCTGTTGCCAGTGGGAAGTCGCTCGTTGCCGAGATGATCGCCGCAACATTCCCACCCATGGAGTATCCCGAGACCCCGAGTTGGTGCCCCGGGTCGACGAGCCCTGTGAGAATGCCCCGAGCCTCCGTGACAGCAGCAATCCCCATCTGCATGAAGTCAGAAACCGTACGTATGGGTTGATCGAACTGTGGATTCGGGTGGCGGGAGCCGTAGAACGGGTTCTCAGGAATGACCGACGCGATGTTTCGTTCGGCGAGCAGGTGACCAATTGCGATCCGCACCTTGGGGTCGTGTTCATTCCATGCAGCCATGAGCATCACAATCCGGGTGTGGGGGTGGGGAGGTTCGATGGACACCACACTGCCCCTTCGAGATCTCGGTGGCAGGCCGAGGTCGGGAACCTCAAAGGTGCCATATCGCATCAAGTGGCCGTTACTCACATACTCCTTGGTCACCCACGCGGGATGGATTGCCGGAACCGGGCTGCTGGAGAGGTCCGGGGGTTCGAGGAGTGTTTCATCTCCCCATCCTTGAGAGAAGAAGCGCAGGCGCGCCGGTCCATTTCGAACAACGAGACCCGCAGCATGATCGACGGGGTGGATCACATCGACCGCGAGAGATGGCCGACTGCGAGGGGGTACATGCGACGCTTGACGGTTGCCAGTGTCTGAGCGTCCTTGCCGGTCAGCGTTGCGGCGAGCTCCTGAGACCTCGGCAACACCCGGTCGGCGGGGACAGCTTCGTTGACAACGCCTCGCTGGTGGGCCTCGGATCCACCGATCTGGCGTCCGCTCACGACGAGATCGTGTGCGACGGGCTGGGGGAGCTTGTCAGCGATGAGGGCAGCCATGCCGGCTGTGAACGGAATCTGGACGTCGACGGACGGCAGACAGAAGAACCCGCGGTCCTCGCGCATGATGCTATAGTCGAACGCAAGGGATACGAGGGCGCCTCCGGCGTAGGTGTGCCCGTT
>QQUL01000124.1 GCA_008501565.1 Armatimonadota bacterium | reverse complement strand
CTGGGAACCAGATCAATGGGCGTGCTCCACGGAACGTTCGGTGTCGGCACAATCCTCGGACCCCTCCTCGTTGCTGCGACGCTTGGACTTGGGGGGTCATGGCGTGCGGCGTTCGCCGCCGTCGGAATCGGCCACTTGCTGTACCTCGCCGCGATCCTCGCCTATTCGCGGCACGCATCCGTACCCAAGCAGGACTCGCCGCGGGGAGTGGACGGCCTCAAGGTCACAAAGCCACTCATTTGGTCGCTCGCCGTCTTCTTCATGTATTCGGGCGTGGGCACCGGAGCGGGTGTCTGGGCGTTCAGCTATCGGACCGAATACCGCAGTTTTGGGGTGGCGGCCGGAAGCTTCGCTGTTGCGGCGTACTGGGCCGGCTTCACCGCTTCGCGCTTCTCTCTTGGCCTTGTCGGCGATTCAATCGATCCGAACCGCATCCTGCGCTGGTCAACGGTCGCAACGACGATTGGGCTCGTAGCTCTCTGGTGGAGCCCCAATCAGCCGATAGCTGTCGTCGCTCTCATCTTCACCGGTTTTGCACACGGACCCGTGTTCCCTCTTGAGATCGTGTTGACGCCGAGGCGTTTCGGTACGGGGCACACCGCCAATGTCATCGGTTTCGAGATGGCTTCCGCAAACGTTGGGAGCGCCCTGCTCCCCGCTGCGATCGGACTCTTCGTCGCAAAGTGGGGGCTCGGCGCTGTGCTCCCCACCGTCATCGTCATCACGATCGGGTTGATGTGGTCCGTCGAGATGCTCAGGCCATCATCTCTCCGTGTGGAATCGTTCAACCGGGAAGATCCCGCTTCGTTAACAAATAGCCGGTTATCGAGAAGAGGGCAGCGGTGATTGCTGCCATGATGCCTATGTAGACCCAGTTGACGCCGTGGATCATTGGGTTGTCTCCCCAGTAGTAGTACCAGGGGGAGATCCTCGCCCAGTCAGCCACACCCTCGAACAGGGGGAGCATGGTCGCGACAATGTACGCGACTCCGGCGACGCCTCCGACGATGAGCATCACCGTCGATCGCTTCCCGACTACCGCAGACACAAGCGCCGTAGCACCGGCAAACATCAGTCCGAGAAACGCGAGATGAAGCGTCGACGCCCATATGCGGGAGGCATTCATGTCGAGGCCGACGATCAGGACCGCGAGCCACGACAACACTCCAATGATGCCGGCCGCAACGAGCACATGCACACAGATCGCGATCGACTTGTCGCTCAGAATGCGGAGACGCCCAACGGGGTTTGCAGCAAGAAGACCGATACTCCGGTCTTCCTCCTCCGAAGCGATGGAGCGAGCACCGTCAATCAAGGCAAGTGCAACGATCGCGATCGGAGCGACAATGCTCCACGTCTCGGCAGACAGCCAGCCCTCGGGCGTACCGAGGCTCGCCCCTCCGAGAAAGTCTGTCATGCCCTGCCCAAGATCGAGATCCGCAAGCGAGCTTTCGAGCGACGGGTACATGGCCGTTACGAGCAGCGACATCATGCCGACACCGACACCGACAAGCAGCGTCATGATTCTGCGATCCGACAGGCTCTTCGCGAGGAGAGAGCGGACAGTCAGACGCTGGTACCAGGAGAGAGGGACGATGGTTTCCGATGTCATTGCATCAGCCTTTCAGATCGCGCCGTTTGAGGCCAATGGGCGTAACGACCGTGAACACAATCGCGAGCCCTACCGAGATGGCGAGGGCCCACCACGAGATTCCATTGACGATGGGATCTGTTCCGTCGTAGAGATACCAGGGGGTGAATTTCGAGATTGTCTCAAACGTGGGGTTGACCGCAAAGACCGTCGTGATCAACCAGGATGCAGCGGCGATCGCCGCTGTGACTCCAGTCCCCAGGGAACCCTTGCCCGTCCATGCCGAAAGCGCCATCGCGAAGGCACCCATCATGAGACCGAACCCAATCAGCATGACCGTGAGGGCGGCGAGGTCGCGACCGGCCGATTCCTCACCAAGAATCGCGACGGCAGCCAACACACTGAGCCAGGTCGCAACAGCGATCACCACAGCTCCAATCACAGCGACCAGCCACTTCCACAGAGCGACACTGCCTCGGCTGAGGGGATTCGACAGCAGCAGGTCGAGTGTTCCGTTCGATTCCTCACCGACAGCGGAGTAGGTGCCCCCGCCGATGGTGAACACGAGGACCACGGCTGGCGCGATGATCGCGTAGATGGCCCCGATCGCCATACCAATCGGCGTGCCGTCACTTGTTCCGTAGACGGCGCGAAGGGCGTCGGGCATGTTCTCGAAGAGCTCGGTCATCGAATCGCCGAACCCGTTGTATGCGAAGATCGCGATTGCCCCGTAGAAGGCAACCATGCCGATGGCAATGCCCGCCGCCCGGGACCGGTCGAGAATTGCTTTCGAGAAAACGCTAGTCAGCATGTGCGGCGTTCTCCGTGGCCGGGACGACCGAGGATGCACCGTTTGCGGCGGCCTCTTGCGCCTCGTCGTTTCGGTAATAGGTAAGGAAGATCTCTTCGAGGTCCGCCTCGCGGCTGTGGATGTTCAGCA
>QQUL01000073.1 GCA_008501565.1 Armatimonadota bacterium | reverse complement strand
CCCGACCTCCACCCGCGGGCTCGCCATGAGCGGTCGGTGCTCTCCCCTGGATGTCGAGCATTGCGGCGAAGCGTTCCGGATTCGGCACGGGGTCGGCCTCAGCGAGGACTGCGATGATGGCGTCAGATTCCATGAGGATTCTCCGTTGGGCGGATTGGCGTGGGTGCCTCGATGGCAAGCCGAATCGATGAGGGAAGGACGCGACCGAGTCGCTTTGTCGCGCGACGAAGACGTTGTTCGGCCGCCGCTTCAGAGCAGCCAACCACAGCAGCAATTTCCCGGACCTTCAGACCCTCCCATGCGGCAAGCCGAAGTATTTCTTGGTCTCGGGTCGACAGGCCCATCAATGCCTTTCGCACGGTTCGATCGCGCTCTCGCTGAACAACGACCGCGTCGGGCGATTCAACGGGATATGAGGGAACGGACGCAAGCCGCAAGCCAAGCGCTCGCTTCCGTCTCACTGTCCGTTGCCTGTTCCGAACGACGCCGTGGGCAACCCGGTAGAGCCATGGAAGCGGATGATCGCGATCAAATGACGGAAACCTCCTCCAAAGCACAGCGAACACGTCCATGGTCGCATCCTCCGCATCCAACCGGCCGAGACGTCGAGCGCAATAGGCCAGCACCGCCGGATACGTTGACCTATAGATCTCGCTGAATTGCTCGTCGGCAGGGTGCACTGGGTATGCAGCTCCTCACTCCCCACCCAGTTTCTGTCCGGATACGTCCCTTTCCCGACAACTGTATCGACGTCACCCGGCGGAATCCGCGGAGGAAGCAACACGAACCCTTCTTGGCATCCGGAATCTCGATCAGCTCCGCGCCAAAGGGTAAAGCGGAGTGATGGCGCCGACGGACTTCCGCTCCCCCTTCGCTTCAGCTCAGGCCAACGACTTCACCGTCTTCGTCGATGTCGATGCTGTGGGCTGCAGGGTTCAGCCCCAGGCCAGGCATGCGGTTGATCGTCCCTGTCAAAGGAAGAATGAAGCCAGCACCTGCGACCAGCTGGACTTCCCGGATGGGAAGTGTCCAGCCTGTGGGAGCACCACGCAGCGACGCATCGTGGCTGAATGAGTACTGCGTCTTCGCCATGCAGATCGGCAGATGACCGTACCCCATCTCTTCGAACTTGGTGATCTCACGCCGTGCCTTCATGTCGTATTCGACATCGTCTGCGCCGTACACCTTGGTTGCGATCGTCTTGATCTTGTCCGCAAGACCCATCTCGGTCGGATAGAGCATCTGGAAGTTGGAGTCCGTTTCGGCTGCGGCACGCACAACCTCTGCCAAATCGATCATGCCGTCGGCGCCTACTGCATGCGGCGATGCGATGGCCCATCGTGCACCCTCCTCGTCACAGACGGAGGCGACGGCCTGATGCTCGCTTTCGTGGTCCGTCGGGAATGCGTTGATCGCCACCACCGGGACCACACCGTGCTGACGAACATTTGCGATGTGTCGGCGGAGGTTGTCAGCCCCGGCGAGCACATCGTCGGGGTTCTCGGCCGTCATTGCCTCGGGTAGTGGCTGCCCACCCTTGACGTCGAACTTCCCTGTGTTGTATTTGAGGGCTCGAACGGTTGTGACAACCACCGCAACGTCCGGTGCAAATCCCGACGCTCGACACTTGAGATTGAAGAACTTCTCGGCACCGATATCCGAACCGAACCCTGCCTCGGTGATGAGCATGTCACCGCTGCGTATCCCCACCTGGTCGGCGACAATCGAGGAGTTCCCGTGAGCAATGTTGGCAAATGGGCCGGTGTGGATGAGCGCCGGAGTTCCCTCAAGCGTTTGGAGCAGATTCGGGTTCAACGCATCTTTCAGAAGGACAGCCATCGCCCCTGCCCCCTGCACATCTTCGGCTGTGATCGGCTTGTTGTGCCTGTCGTATCCGATGACGATCCGGCCGAGGCGCTCCCGAAGATCCTGGAGGCTCGTTGCCATGCCGAGTACCGCCATGAGTTCAGACGCCGCCGTGATGTCGAATCCCGTCTCGCGAGGAATGCCGTCAAGCGGCTTGCCGAGACCGATCACGATGTTGCGCAACGCCCTGTCGTTCACATCCATGACCCTGCGCCATGTGACACGTTTGATGCCGATCGAGAGCTGATTGGCCTGATAGATGTGGTTGTCTATCAGTGCCGCAAGCATGTTGTTGGCTTCCGTCACAGCGTGGAAATCGCCGGTGAGATGCAGGTTCATCTCCTCCATCGGAATGACCTGCGAGTAACCACCGCCCGCCGCTCCTCCCTTGATCCCGAATGTCGGGCCCAGCGATGGCTGGCGTAGTGTCAGGATGGCTTGCTTGCCAATCTTCTTGAAACCTTGGGCAAGGCCGACCGCCACCGTCGTTTTCCCCTCGCCGAACGGTGTCGGGTTCGTCGCTGTGACAAGGACATACTTGGCTCTCGGTGCGCCCATCGCATCAACCGCAGCGATGTTGACTTTTGCAAGGCCGTTCCCTCGTTGCTCCACGAACTCGGGAGGCACCCCCATGTCGGATGCGACATCAAGAATGGGGCGTGGTTCAAC
>QQUL01000028.1 GCA_008501565.1 Armatimonadota bacterium | reverse complement strand
GGCAGATTCCTCTATGTCTCGTCTTCTGAGGTGTATGGCGATGCCGGTGTGACCGACTTCTCCGAGGCGACCGTTCCTGCTCCGACCACGGTGTACGGCGCGGGGAAGCTCGCCGGAGAGCACATAACGCTTGCGTATCACACTACCTACGGGATGGACACACGCGTGGTGCGCCCGTTCAACAACTACGGGCCACGCAGTCACTTCGAAGGCGACAGCGGAGAGGTCATCCCCAAGTTCATCCTCCGTGGCCTCGCTGGATTACCGCTGGTGGTCCACGGATCCGGCGAACAGACGAGGGATTTCATGTTCGTGCGAGATACCGCCTACTGGTTGGCGGAACTCGCCGACGTTCCGGAGCTTGAGGGAGATGTGGTCAACATCGGTACGGGTACCGATCGCAGCGTCAACGAACTTGCCGAGCGTGTACGAGAACTGACGAGGTCGTCGAGCGAGGTCGTCCACACCGACGATCGGCCCGGTGATCTTCCCAGGTTGAGGGCCGACACAGCAAAGATCGCTTCGATCGTTGACTTCCACTTGCCGACATCCTTCGAGGACGGCCTCGCTGAGACGGTCGCATACTTCTCTGTCCAGGATGTCGCCGCCCTACTTGAGAGAGAAGAGGAGCGTAACTGGTGACGATCCCGCTGATGATCCCGTGGATGGGGGAGGAAGAGGTAGCGGCTGTTGCCGATGTGATCGCCTCCGGGTGGGTGGCACAGGGTCCCAAGGTCGCCGAATTCGAGTCTGCGTTCGCAAACAACGTCGGGGCAGCGGCAGGAGTTGCGGTTTCGTCAGCGACTACCGGGCTCCACCTCGTCCTGCACGCCCTCGGCGTTGGACCCAGTGACGAGGTGATCGTCCCGAGTCTGTCGTTCATCGCCACCGCCAACAGTGTCGTTCATACCGGGGCCACACCCGTTTTCTGCGATGTTGACCGCACAACGCTCGCGATGACACCCGCGCACGTCGAACCACTGATCACCGACCGCACGAAAGCGATCATGATTGTCCATCAGCTCGGCATCCCCGCAGACATCGATTCCCTCACACAGCTCGCCGATTCCCACGGCGTGCCCCTCATCGAGGACGCAGCCTGCGCCGTGGGCTCCACCTACAAGGGCACCTCCATCGGTGGAGGGCGCCACACCGCTGTTTTCTCACTGCATCCTCGAAAGCTGCTCACCACAGGGGAGGGCGGGATGATCGCCACACCGGACGTGAAACTCGCAGAGAGGCTCCGCAGGCTGCGAGCGCACGCCATGAGTGCCTCAGCGTTCGAGCGGTCCCAGGCGGACGGTCCTGCGGTGGAGACCTATGACGAAGTCGGCTTCAACTACCGCATGACCGACATCCAAGCAGCGGTCGGTCTCGTGCAACTCGGTCGTCTGGAAGAACTGATCGCCAACCGAAGACGTCAGGCAGAGGTGTATCGAGCTGCTTTCGCCGACCTCGACAGCGTGACCTACCCGTTGGACCCTCCATACGGCACAACCAACTACCAGTCGTACTGGGTGATGCTCAACAGCGACGACGATCGGCGTGATGACATCATCGCATCACTCGTGGGCTCCGGCATCGCTTCGAAGCCGATCGTGATGGCAGCCCACAGTGAGGCTGCCTACTCGGATCATGGACCGTTCGATCTTCCCGTCACCGAGGACATTGCAGGGCACGGGTTCCTCCTTCCGCTCTATCACACGATGACCGACGACGACCTGGCACAAGTCATCGAGAGCGTCCGAAAGGCGATGTCATGACCGCGAAACGTCCACTACTGATCGTTGGCGCTGGCGGTTTCGGGAGAGAGACAGCCTCCCTGGTGGCAGATCTTGACACCTACGAAGTGCAGGGCTTCCTCGACGACGACGAGAAGATCCACGGCACGCTGAGGTCCGGGATCAAGGTCATGGGACCAATCGCTGCCGCGCTGGATTCGGATGCCGCACTTGTGCTCACCACCGGCAGCCCATCCAACTTCGGTTCGCGGGAAGCCATCTTCACACGTCTCGGCCTCGACCCGCAACGGTATGCCACGCTCGTTCACCCGTCGGTCTTCGTGGGGGCAGGATGCACGGTGGGTCATGGGAGCGTGATCCATGCCGGGTCCGTCCTAACCGCGGATGTAACGGTCGGCGACCACGTCGTTGCCATGCCATCTGTTGTGCTTACCCACGACGATCAGGTCGGAGACTTCGTGACATTCGGAGCGGGGGCGCTCATTGCTGGACGGGTGACGATCAGCAAGGGGGCATACATCGGTTCAGGAGCCCGTGTGAGGGAGGACTGCGTGGTCGGGTCGGGCGCACTTGTCGGCATGGGAAGCGTTGTCGTGTCGGACATACCTGCCGAAACGGTGTGGGCAGGAGTGCCTGCTCGGCAAATCAAACCCTGACCGGCGATCCGGACGACGATCGGGCCGCCTCGTTTCGAGGGTCACCCATGCCCGAGCGTTTGGAACGGAAGCATGGAAGGTTCGGCCGTACGGGAGGTCCCGGTTCCGTTCATGGCGAGTCGTCGACGATCCACGTTTCGACG
>QQUL01000137.1 GCA_008501565.1 Armatimonadota bacterium | reverse complement strand
TTGGCAAAACAACCATTCTCCGATGCGTACACCTTGCCGCCGGGGAACAGGGCGTTGAAGTCGTCCTGTACCGGGAGTGATCCGAGCTGCTGGCGGAACGTCGTGGTCGTCTTGCCGGTACCTGAAAGACCGAGCATGAGAGCGACCCTCTCCTGGCCGTCAACGTCGGGGAACGTCTTGAGCCCAGAGTGGAGAGCGAGGCCACCCTGCTCATAGACGAGATGGTTCCACATGCGGAGACCGCCCATCTTCGACTCACCGAAGTAGTCCGAGCCGAGCACCCGCGTCACATAGTTGTCATGGTCAACCAGGATCAGACGATCGTCTGATTTCCCCGGAGCCATCAACCCTGGTGTGTAGATGACCGTGAACTCCGGAGTCCAAGCGTCATCCTTGGGGAAGTAGAGCTGCTGTTGCATCGCTGGAATGTTTGCCTGCGTCCGTTCCATGTACAGACGGCAACCGGTACGGAACGCAGGATCAGGACCGATGTATCCCTCGATGAGGATCATGTCCTTGTCGGCGATATAGGCGTCCTGCTTTGTAGCCCACTGGTCATACTCGGCTCTACCCATCCGGTTCTTGTGGTTCTCGGCCTCGGTGATGAAGAAGGTCGATCCAGCAAGACGGGCCTTTACGGCAGCCTTGTAGTTGATGTTGTCGAATTCCGTGACGGTGATGTTCGACATGTATTCCTCAACCCATGCCCGCATTTCCTGCTGGGTGGGATTGACTACCACAGATGCTGCTGACGGGAGTTGAAACTCCACGCGTCCTCCTCTTGGGTCTGATGTTTTTAGGTTACGGAGCCCCGCGCTCAGGAATCAATCGGATATCCGATGACCGACATCCGATGACCGTAGACCGAAGTCAGACTCGGTAGTCGGTAATCGGTAATCGGTAATCGGTAATCGGTTCTACGCGATCGTGACTTCATCTGACAGGTAGACGTCCTGGATGGCGTTGAGCAGTTCAATGCCCTCCGCACGGGGGCGTTGGAACGCTTTGCGGCCCGAGATCAACCCCGTACCGCCCGCCCGCTTGTTGATGACAGCGGTCACCACCGCCTGCTCAAGATCACCAGACCCTGAGGAGGCTCCTCCCGAATTGATGAGGCCCATGCGGCCCATGTAGTTGTTCACGACCTGCCAACGGGTGAGGTCGATCGGATGATCCGATGTGAGCTCGTCATACACCGCGGCGTGGGTGCGGCCGAAGCCGATCGCTCCATAGCCGTTGTTGGATTCAGGCTGCTTCTGCTTGATGATGTCCGCCTGAATCGTGACGCCGATGTGGTTTGCCTGACCGGTCAGGTCTGCGGAAGCCTCATAGTTCGTCCCGTCGACACTGAAATCGGAGTTGCGGATGTAGCACCACAGCACGGTGAACATTCCGAGCTCGTGGGCACGCTCGAAGGCCTCAGCAACTTCGATGATCTGGCGATTTGACTCCTCTGATCCGAAGTAGATGGTTGCTCCCACCCCTGCAGCACCAAGATTCCAAGCCTCGTCCACCGAACCGAACATGATCTGGTCGTAGCTCGCCGGATAGGTGAGCAGTTCGTTGTGGTTCAGCTTTGCAATGAACGGGATACGGTGTGCATACCTCCGCGACATTGCTGCCAGAACCCCGAACGTCGATGCCACACCGTTGCAACCGCCCTCGATCGCGAGCTGCACGATGTTTGATGGGTCGAAGTAGTCAGGGTTGGGGGCAAAACTTGCAGCAGCCGAGTGTTCGATCCCTTGGTCGACCGGCAGGATCGACACATAACCTGTGCCGCCGAGCCGCCCATGGTCAAAGAGCCGTTGCAGGCTGACGAGCGTCTGTGGGTTTCGATTCGAATCGACCAGCACACGCTCGACGAAGTCGGGGCCAGGGAGATGAAGTCGATCCTTCGATATCTTCGCCTCGTGTGAGAGTAATGAGTCGGCGGAATCGCCGAGTAGTGACCGGACATCCATCGGATGCTCCTCCGTGGTATTCAGTTGACAGTTCCATTATCGCGGGATACAGGCAGTGAGCGAATCCTCAGGGTACGATCGCTGCCCGCATCCACTCTGCTAGATCGTTTCCGGTGTTCGTTGCCGACTGCACAAGGGCAGCCTCTGCGCCCATCCAGTCCCCGGACTCGGGGAAGGGCTCCTGGAGATCGACATAAATCTTGAGCTTGGGTTCGGTCCCCGAAGGCCGCGCCAGAATCCTCCCTCCGGGACCGAAGTCGAGCTCGATGAGGTTGGTGGCTCCGAGATATGTCGGGCGGTCCGCCGCCCCGCGGAGGAAATCGGTCACCCCGACCACGGCGTGATCCCCGATCCGCGAAGGAGGATCGCTCCTGAGCGCGGTCATGGCTGCTGCGATCTCTTCGGGTCCGTCTGGACCCGACATCCGAATCGATACCTGGGAGGAAACTGCCACCCCGTATCGTCGATGGAGATCACCGACAAGGTCGAGTACCGTCTCGCCGTTCGCCCGAGCATCGGCCGCCATGATCGCAAACGCAAGAGCAGCCGAGCTTCCCTCCTTGTCCCTGACCGTCGTCCCAACGGAAT
>QQUL01000343.1 GCA_008501565.1 Armatimonadota bacterium | reverse complement strand
CTCAGAATCGCGCCCCCATGGGGGCGACCCGCCTACGGCGGGCCTGGCCGAGCCCAACGGAGAGCTTCGCTCTCCGCCGGGTCCCCTCGGCCCTTACCCGAGGCGACAACTATCCTGACACCGGGGGGTGGTGCCAGCACTATCTGTTCCGAGCGCTGATCTCGGCAAGAGTGGCCGCGTCAAGTTCGAATCCAGACCACGTCTGCAGCCTGAATCCGTCTCCAATGTACCTGGCTCCATCGACCAGAAAGCAGTCATCCAGCTTCAACTCGATCGCCTTGCCCCCGGACTCGATCACCAGGTGAAGATCCAGTCGCTGCTCCGTTCTCAATGCATCGAATGGAACACGCACCGTCCCCATCATGCCCTGGCGGACGACCGTCTCGACGCGGACAACCCGCGCGGAGGACCAGTCGAATCCACTCGCAACGAGGAGACGGCGCAGCTCTCCAAAGGTCCGAGACGCAGACTCGGCAGCACGGGCAGAGGCCTCCTCGATCGCGTTCTCGTGCTCCTGCCCTGTCATTCCCCTGTCGTCACCCGCGGTCATCGCACGATAACGAGACTCGTTCATCACCAGATCCGGAACAGTTTCAGGTGAGTCGTCTACGAATGCGGCGAACGCCACCTCCGCCAGATCACGCTCTTCCCTCTGGGTAGCACAGCCAACAATGATGACGAGCGCTCCGACCTGCGCCACTCGACAAGAAAACGAATTGTGCATCACTCGATCACCCGAACCCTTGACCATTCAACTCACAGTTCAGCAGGAGGGACATCCCCGCTGACGTACTGGTCCTGGTGTTGATCAGCAAAGTGACTCAACGGCCCGGACACCTGGTCAAGCCGCGGACACGCCTCGGTTGCTCTCCAACGATCCTTCTCTGTGCAGCTAGCGCCTTGCCGATCCGCGCTGGCCGGCGGCCGTCCGTTGGAGCAACTCGTCAGCCTGCCATGATTCTGTCGAACTCGGAGAGGTATCCCGATCGTGAGTATCGATCGGCATAGTCGCGAAGCGCCCCGCGGGCGAGTTCGGGATTCCATGCGTCTTGCTCGAACATGTCTCGAGGCAGGTTGTGAATTGCATCAGCCAGGTCCTCGATCTGCCTGTTGCCTGAATCGCGGGCCAACGAGCGGATCTCAACAATGGCCCGCGCCACGACGGAGCAGAGTGCCCGCTGTTGCTCATGAGTAGGCTGGTCCGACATCGCAACACTCCGTCTGCCTGATATTGCCTTACGCCGCATTCCCGACTCTACCCTCACGCCATCGCTTGCAGAGTTCCTCGGCAGCCTCTTGCCACTTCGGATACTCGAAGCGAAAGCCTTCTTGAAGCAACTTGCCGGGCACGACTCGCCGGCTCTTCAGGATCAACTCTGTTTCGGTCTTGAGAAAAATGGCGCCGATCTCGAGCATCCACCTGCTCGCTGGAAGTCCGATGCGGGTGCCCCACGCACGCCGAAGGCCTCGCATGAAATCAGCGTTTGGCAGCGGGTTGGGAGCCCCTAGATTCACAGCCCCGCTCAACTGCTCGTGTTCGATGATCCAGTCGACTGCTCTCAAGAAGTCGAATTCATGAATCCACGACACGTACTGACGACCGTCGCCGGACTTTCCACCAAGCCCTCGACGGACCAAAGCGAGGAGAGTGTCGAATACGCCACCCGGGTCCGGACTCATCGTCATGGCTGAACGGAGTTTGACGACGCGTGTCATCGGAAGTTCGGTCTCGTCTGCGGCTTCTTCCCAGGACCTGGCGACATCGATGCTGAAACGCCAAGTGTCTGGCGCGTCCACTTCGGCACCGCCCAGAATGCCGGTCGCCTCGTCATTCGGCGCATCGTACCGATGCGCGTAGATCGTAGCCGTACTCGACTGGAGCCAGACACCTGGGGGCTTCCGGGCGGTCGCGATCGCTTTTCCAATCACTCGCGTGGATTGCACCCGAGATTGCTTGATGGATTCTCGGTTATCCGGCGTGTATCGACAGTTGACACTTCTTCCAGCCAGATTGATCACCACGTCGGCACCGTCGATTTCGGCAACCCACGGGCCCAGGGACTGCGCGTCCCATTGGACAGTCCGCCACTCTGCACTCTTCGGGTCGCGGCTCAGCACGACGACGTCATCTCCTTTGCGCCGAAACCAGCGGGCGAGGATTGCGCCAACCTGTCCGCTCCCGCCTGGTAGCACTACTCTCATTGGGCTCCTGTCGGCCTAACCGGCCATTCCACGGACCCGTTGAACGTCCGCGCCCATTCACTCCCCTACTCGAACACCGTCCTCTGCGCGACCACCGCAATTCCCCCCTTGGACCGGACAAACGCCCTACCGTCCGCCTTTGCGTCGTAGCCGATCTCCATTCCCTTGGGGATGGTCACGTCTCGATCGACGATCACCTTCTTCAACCGCGCCCCCTCGCCGATGGTGCACCGGCCGAGGATGATCGATTGCTCCACCGACGCGCCTGGCCGCACGTAGGACGAGGCGCCGAGGAAACTGTCGGTCACCGTCGCACCCGCGATCACCGAACCGCCGGCGATCATCGAGTT
>QQUL01000166.1 GCA_008501565.1 Armatimonadota bacterium | reverse complement strand
TCGCGACATTGACCGTGTTGACACCAACGTTGTCACCCGCCGTGCCCGATAGTTCGATGGCGCCCGCAGGGAGCGAAGTCCCCGCAACGGGCGCGATGACAGCCACTGATGGGTCGACCACGTCGGGCCCACCCCCAGTTGCCTCGCCGAGGTCCCAGACTTGGATCCGGTCGTTGAAGTGGTCTGCGACGTAGAGCTTGCCGTTCGCGATGTCGATGCCTTTCGGCTGCTGGAACTCGCTCGCGCCGCTACCGAGCGAGCCGAACGAGTCAACGAAGGTGCCGTTGAATTCAAAGACGCTGACGCGATGATTCCAAGCTTCGCTCACGAACAGCCGCCCATCGTGGACCGCGAGGCCGTATGCCCCACGCAACGAGCCCGGCCCGGACCCCAGTCCGCCGATGAACCCCTGCGGGTTGCCGTTTGCTGCATATCTGTAGATTCGTCCTTCGTTGACTGAAGCGGCGAAGAATGAGCCGTCGTCGGCAACAGCAACGTCTGTGCAACCGCTGAGAACGTCGGAGCTCGAGCCGACAGCGCAGTCGATGAGGTCAAGGAGCGTTCCGCTCTTGTTGTAGATCTTGATTCGGAAGTTGTTCGAATCGGCGATGAACACGCGTCCGTTGGCTCCCGGCTCGACCTCGATGCCGCGTGAGTAGTCGAACTCAAGCGGATCGTGGCCCCACGTACCGAATTTGAACTTGAAGTTCCCGTCCTCGTCGAAGACTTGGATGTCGCCCTCGCGGGTGTTGTTGAGCCAGACGTCGCCGTTGTCGGGATCGACAGCGATGCCTCTCGGGTAGTTCATTGCGTACGGTGCGTTGGATCCGCGGAATCCCCATGTCGTGATGACTTCGCCGGTGACCGCGTTGAATTTCTGGACGCGATGGTTGAAGGTGTCGGCGGTGTAGAGAAAGGCTCCGTCCGCGGAGACCGCAACGTCCTGTAGCTGGTTGAAGCCGTCATCTGCCGGTGGCAGTGGCGGGTTCGGGAAATCCCACAGGAAGGCTCCATCCGAGTCGTATACGTTGACCCGGTTGTTACCGAAATCGGCGACTGCAACGATCGGTGGCGCGGTCTCGAATCCAGGTCTCGGATCGGGCGTGAGGGTGACATCGCGGCCGCCGTCACGGAATTGGCCGGGGCCAGTGCCTTCAGATCCCCAGGTAATTAGGTGGTTTCCAGCGATGTCGAACTTCTCAATCTGACTGGCGGCGGCGTCAACGGCATACAACCAACCGTTGTCGCTGTCGACTGTGACGCCACGCGCGTCACCGTTGAAGAATCCGGCACCCATTGGTGGAAGGGCGGCGTAGTTGAGCAGCGGTCCACCCGGCGCGGGTTCGAAGACTCGAATGAGTCCCTGACCTGCATCCATGGCGTAGACGCGATTGTCAGCGTCGGTAGCGACACCCCGGATGACCCCGTACTGACCAGGCTCGCCGATGTATCCAACCGTGTTCCAATCCCCGTCGCGGATAATGAGACGGTTGACAAAATCGGCGGGTGTGCTGTGCGAGCTGACCATGAACGACAGACCGTTCGTGTCGAACGCAAGCCGAGGGGCGTAGGGAAAGGGAACGGTGAGGGGTTGGAAGGTCAAGGGATGGAGTGCGAACGTCGAAAGATCCTCGATGTGTGTTCCGTCCGCCGCGAAATGATCGATCTCGCCGTTGTTGAGATCTGCGACGTAGATTGAACCATCGGTCGGATCCACGGCCACACCGTGCGGTGCATTGTTCTCGCCGGGCCCGTCTCCGCGTGAACCGAACGTGTTCACGAGTACGCCCTCGGGGGTGTACTCGTGCGTGCGGTAGTTCCAGTAGTCGCCGACGATCAGGTTGCCATTGGGTGCCGTTGCCATACCCCACGCATACACGCCAGCGCGACCGGGGTGCCCGATACTACCCACATATTCAGGCTCAGAATACGGATCAGCCTGCGCAGGAGCGACGAGGGCCGCGAGCATGCCTGCGACCATCACTACGACTGCCAGGAGGCGTGTTGTCTTCAATCCCGAGCCGTGTGCGTTGGTCGTCCTCCGAAGCGCGTTCATGCTTGTGCCTTCCCGAGACCCTGCAGGAGGCGATCGCCCGTCCAAGCAATGCATGCTCCTGCAACCGTGCCCACTTCCGAGTGTAGCGACGCGAATGCGGGCGGTCCATGGCGGTGCTCATCATTGCGCACCGACAGCTCACCGCCGGGCGCTACCGCCGGGCGGTGACTTCGTCGGTGTTGTTGACCAGCGTTGTCGAACGTGTTGTCGGCTTTCCTATATGTCGAGTTCGAGTGCCCGTGCGAGGAATGTGGCCATTTCGGCTCTGGTGACGAGACTGTTTGGACAGTACTGGTCGTTGGTTGGCGGGTTACAGCCCAGTGTGATGCCTGCGGCTGCGAGCCGGTTGATGTCTCCCTCAAACACCGACGCATCGTCGTCTATGAAAAAGTCAGTGCCTGTCGGGTCCAAGTCCAGGGCCCTGTTCAAGAATGCAGCCATCGCTCCACGGGTCACCGGGTCCTCAGGGCAGAACCGGTCGTTGTCTGGAGGGTTACAGCCTTTGGTGATA
>QQUL01000129.1 GCA_008501565.1 Armatimonadota bacterium | reverse complement strand
TGAGAACACTCGAGCAGGTCGGGAATCACTTCGAGGTGACGCGCGAGCGCATCCGACAGATCGAGAACAAGGCTCTTGCGAAGTTGCGGCAACCCGCCAAGGGCAAGAATCTTGAGGACTATCTGGAGTCTGGCTGAGCGCCGTATGTGTCGGAGCGTTTTGTTGCAGCCTGCATCCGAACCGCGTCGGCTGCTTTCACAAGACCGTCTCCGGCGATTCTTCGGGGCTGCCGGGTGCTTCGCTCGGCAACATCCGCGGCCTTCCTGACGGACTCATTCGACCGCAGCCTCGAGACGAACGCCATTATCTGTTCGTAGCGCTGTCGGCCCGCCTTGGCGCCGAGCACGTAGCCGACACCGAGGCCAACGACGAGACCAGTTCTGAACTTCATGGGCAATTGTCCCACACCGCCCGTTCGTGTGTTCGCCCACGATCCTCGTGTCGGCCCATATCGGTTGAAGATTGCGTTTGGTATCCTCAGCCCCGTTCATCGGTCGATGGACTATTCCGGGGTAGCTCAGTTGGCAGAGCAGCGGACTGTTAATCCGTTTGTCGTGGGTTCAAGTCCCACCCCCGGAGCCGCGAAAGCTCTTATGTACCAAGGGTTTCAGCCATGGTGCCCTTCCTCTCAACTTTGTGCGGGGCGCGGAGAGGGCGCGATAATTCGCGCAACTCTGTTGTGCAGTTCCGGTTCATGATGGTCATGGTGGTTCCGGTTGGTGTGTTCCAGGTTCGGGACGCGGTTCCGGGTGCTGGGCGACGGTGTTTCGGTTCCTGTGCGACATCTTCTTGTTCCATGCTTCTCTGATACGTGACGCGTGTTGGAGG
The DNA here is from genome assembly GCA_008501565.1 of Armatimonadota bacterium. Taxonomy (GTDB): domain Bacteria; phylum Actinomycetota; class Acidimicrobiia; order Spongiisociales; family UBA5794; genus UBA5794. Next base: position 1,740 of record QQUL01000129.1, on the reverse strand, counting down.
AGGACGGTGATGGTTCTTGTGGAGTTGGGTGTTGTGGAACAGCGGTATCAAGCGGTGCTCGAGGTGCTTGGCGGTGCGTCCGTGACCGATGTGGCTCGCCGGTATGGGGTTGTGCGCCAGACGGTGCATCGGTGGCTGGTCAAGTATGCCGAGTCGGGTGTTTCGGGTTTGGCGGATCAGTCCTCTCGGCCGCATTCGTGTCCTCACCAGATGTCGCCACAGGTCGAGGCTCGGGTGATTGAGATGCGTCGGGCGCATCCTGGCTGGGGATCCAGGTCGATCCGGTACTGGCTGGGGGAGGAGGGTGTGGTGCCGTTGCCTTCTCTGTCGGGGATTCATCGGGCGCTGCTGCGCCACAAACTCGTAGAGCCCAGGAAGCAGCGGAAGCCTCGTTCTGCGTATCGGCGGTGGGAACGGTCGAGGTCGATGGAGTTGTGGCAGATGGATGTGATGGGCCGTGTGAAGCTGGCTGATGGCAGCGAGGCGAAGGTGGTGACGGGGATTGATGACCACTCGAGGTTCTGTGTCTCAGCACAGGTGGTTCAACGTGCAACGGCGATGCCGGTGTGTGACGCGTTGGCGTTAGCAATGCGCCGGCATGGGGTTCCGGATCAGATCCTGACTGATAACGGGAAGGTGTTCACCGGCAGGTTCGGCCCAGGGTCGTCTGAGGTGCTGTTTGACCGGATCTGTAGGGAGAACGGGATTCGTCACTTGTTGACGGCACCGAGGTCGCCTACGACGACGGGGAAGGTGGAACGGTTCCACAAGACGGTCCGTGCCGAGTTCCTCACCGACAGGGTCTTCGAGTCAATTGGGGAGGCGCAGAGGGAGCTGGATAGCTGGGTGGAGCGTTACAACACGATCAGGCCGCATCAGGGGATCGGGATGGTGCCACCTGTCCGCCGTTTCGAGCTCGCAGTGGTCGAACCGTTCGATCTTCAAGTGGTTGGCAACGAGACACCCGATGAGGGGTCGGTGGCTGCCGATGCTGGTCGGCGGGTGACTCGCAAGGTTGGGGTTGGGGGCCGGATCAGTCTGGCGGGATACAAGTATCACGTGGGCAGGTGGCTTGCCAGCGAAACCGTCGACGTTGTCATTGCGGACGGTCTCATTGAGATCTCGCATCGTGACGTGTTGATCACCTCTCACGCCCGTCAGCATCGTGTTGCTGATGAACCTGCCGTGTGGCGACGCCAGCCGAGAGCCCGCCCGGTACGGCCTGAGACGGTTGGAGTGCCCGTGACGCGCAAGGTCGACTCGTCAGGGAACATCAGCTTCGCAGCCACCGCCTATCGGGTCGGGAACGCAATGCGAGGACGTCAGGTCCAAGTCAGGGTCGTGGGCGACACTGTTGAGATCTCGAGTGATGGGCGTGTCATTCGTAGTCACGCCATCCGACACGACCCGGCCAAAGAGCATGGCGCCTTCGCGAACCCAGCCGGCAGACCCCGACGCATCAACGCCGCGTCCTGAAAGTGTCACACATGTACCGGGGTCAAAACCGTCGCACGAGTACCGGAACTTGACATTCGCGCAACTCTGTGGCCCGTTGGGCACGCCTGCCCTCATTCCGTGATGCGTGAAATTGAGGTGCCCGGGGACAATTCTCTGAAATTAGGTCGCCGGTAGGTCCAAATGCCTCCACAGAGATGGCATCAGCCAGAAGACAGCGATTGGCGGAATCGATGCAATCATTGCAACAACGATCCACGTTCCGAGATCACCGATTCCTGCGAC
>QQUL01000067.1 GCA_008501565.1 Armatimonadota bacterium | reverse complement strand
GTGCTGACTGTCCCGCTCCCACGTTCCGATCACGCAGCCGGCGAGACCATCCGCTGACGACTGGTCGGGTGGTGTCTCCGTAGTCGTGGTCGATGCGGCGGTCGTACCCGGAGCAGCGGAACTCGACGTTGTGGTTCCCGCTCCCCCCGCGGTCGTCGTGGTCGTCGTATCGGCACTGCTTGAGCTGCACGCCGCCGCCACGAGCATGACTACGGCGGCGACAATTCCAATCCTCTTCATCGTCCCTCCCGGAAAACAACGGTGGGTGGAACCCTACCAGCAGCGAAAAAGTCGCGAGAACCGATCAGATCGATCGATTGCGTGTCGAACGCCGGCACCGAACACGGCGCCTGTCGTTTGCGTGTTTTACTTTGTATGCCCTCTCAACGGGTCACGATGGAAGCCGACGTTCCCGAGAGGTCGCTACTCACCGCAACCCTGACCACCGTTGATCGATGTGATCGCGTGCGCATCGGATTGTCCGGTGGCGTATCCCCACAGGCCAGTCCAGGTTTGTAGGTCGTAGGACCAGAACCCGACCGAAGGATCGAAGAACGCTTCATCGATCACGATCTTGGTCGGGTCATACGCGGCCCTGAGCTGTCCGAGACTCGAGCCAATACCGATGTTCTCCGTCGTGCGAAGATCTGGAGGATTCGTTACGTCTGTGTAGTAGTAGCTGTAGAAGTGCTCCACCCCTCCGGACCAGAAGTCCGTGTTCCCTCTTGTGTAGAGCGTGACGAGCGATCCCCACTCGACCGCCCGCATCTTCGGTCCGAGGCACACCCCGTAGTCACCGAACGGGTCGATCCAGCCGGTGTCCTTGGTGGGCGCACCCAGTACGGCTGAGATATGGGTGACCGTATCGTCGTCGTCGAACCCGAAGTAGATCCACTGGGCGCCAGCCTGGATCCCCTCGTCGGAAAGCTCAACCTTGGCGGCAGCTGGAGGAGTCGTCGTGGTGGTCGAAGTCGATGACGTCGTCGCCTCAGCAACGGTGGTCGTGGTTGTTTCTGCAGCCGTGGTCGTGGTTGTCTCAGCGACGGTGGTCGTCGAGGACGTCGATGTGAGCGTTACGGGCACGGTCGTCGTTGCTGACGCATCATCGGACGAACACGATGCTGCAACGACACCAACAATGGCAAGGACAATGGCATATTTCTTCATGATCACTCCGCACGCTACTTTCAGGTTTCCCAACATTAGACAACGTCGGCAGAAGTCCAGAAGACCTTTACGGCGTGACGAGCTTCGGCTCAGGAAGCGTCGATACGATGGAGCCCGCCTCGGTGAGCAACACGGTGTGTTCGAAGTGTGCAGACCACTGGCCATCCGCTGTGACGACCGTCCATTCATCGTCGAGAACATTCGATGACTCGGTTCCCAGGTTGAACATCGGCTCGATGGCCAACGCCATTCCTGTCTTGAGTCGTAGACCCCTGCCGGGGCGTCCGTAGTTGGGAACCGAGGGAGCTTCGTGCATCTGTCGCCCGATGCCGTGCCCGACATAGTCGCGAACGACGCCGAGTCCACCAGCTTCGGCAACTGCCTCAACCGCTGCTCCGATGTCTCCGAGCCGATTGCCGTGAACGGCCTGTTCGATACCTGCCCAAAGGGCCCTTTCCGTGGTTTCGAGCAGGCTCACCACATCGTCCGGGACGTCTCCGACAGCCATCGTGAATGCGGCGTCCCCGTGCCATCCCTCGAAGATTGCACCGGCATCGATCGAAATGATGTCCCCTTCCGCGAGGACATAGTCGCCGGGGATCCCGTGGACAATCACGGAATTGGGTGATGTGCAAATCACACCGGGGAATGGATTGGATGGTCCGCCGTAGCCGAGAAACGAAGACTGGCAGCCCCATTCCTTGAGCACCTCTCTGGCGATCATGTCAAGTTCGCGAGTGGTGGTGCCCGGTTCGATGGCCGCTCGCGTCGCAGTGTGGATCGCGGCAACACAGCGCCCTGCAACAATCATCTTGTCGAAGTCGGCTTGCGTCTTCTTCGTGATGAGTCGAGTGCCGTTCATGGCCGCCTACTTCGCGAGAGCGAGAACGATTCTGGCGAAGATCTCCTCGATCTCGCCAACACCGTCGACGGTGGTCACTGCGTCTCCGTAGTGATCAATCAGCGGCATCGTCTCAGAAAGGTACACATCAAGCCTGTGACGTATGACGTCCTCGGTATCGTCTGCCCTGCCCTGATCCGCGGCGCGTTTCAGCAGGCGGGTGACAAGCTCGTCGTTGTCGACATTGAGGAGAAGTGCGACCTCGATCGCATCGTCACCCATGACGTCGGCGAGGGCGGCGGCTTGCACCACATTGCGTGGATAGCCGTCCAAGAGATATCCACATTGGGCATCACCCCTGCCGAGCCGTTCTTCAACGAGTGCCAGCACAAGATCATCCGAAACAAGCGCTCCGGAGGCAACAACCTGCTCGACCTGCTTACCGAGTTCGGTCCCCTCAGCGATGGCTTCACGAAGCATCACGCCGGTGGAGATGTGCGGGACACCGAGTGCTCGGGCGAGCATCTCAGCTTGGGTGCCCTTGCCGGCACCCGGAGGGCCAAGAAACAGAATGCGACGTCCCATATTCATCTGTCCCGCTAGGACAGAAAGCCCTCGTAGTTTCGCATCGTCAGCTGCGATTCGATCTGCTTGGTCGTTTCAAGGGCGACACCAGCAACGATGATGATCGAAACACCCGAGAGGCCGACGGGGACGTCCCAGTACCAGCCGAACAACGACGGAAGTACCGTGACCACTGCGAGATACGCCGCACCCGGAAGTGTGATTCGGCTCAGCACATGCGACAGGTAGTTGACCGTGGCGCGACCGGGGCGGATGCCTGGGATGAACCCGCCCTGACGCTGGATCATGTCGGCCTGACGCTCCGGATCGAACTGGATAGCCGTATAGAAGTACGTGAAGAACACCACCAGCAGGGCAAGCACACCGATGTACCAGAGCGAGGGCGAGAAGCCGCCACCGCTTGACGAAAGCATGTTGTCGTTGATCCAGTCACGAACTGCCGCACCCCAGCCCGTGGATGGAAGGGCGGATGAGATCAGTGCCGGGAAGTACATGATCGACGTTGCAAAGATGACCGGGATCACGCCAGCCATGTTGACCTTGAGCGGTATGTATGTCGACTGGCCACCCATGACTTTCCGCCCGCGGACCCGACGCGAAAACTGGACGGGTATTCGTCTTTGGCCCTGTTCTATGAAGATGATGCCGATGGTGAGAGCGATCATCACCGCCGATATCACGACCATTTGATAGGTCTGTGAGTTTGTGTTCAGGATGACGAGCTGGCTCGGAATCTGGCTGATGATCGACACAAAGATGAGCAGTGACATGCCGTTGCCGATACCGCGCTGGGTAATGAGTTCACCCATCCACATGAGCAGTGCCGTACCAGCCGTCATGGTGATGACGACGATGATGACGTTTCGAGGTGTGAAATCTGGAATGAGATCCACGCCCTGCGTGAACTGGCCGGAGTGGAACAGATAGGCAAATCCGGTCGACTGAAGCAGAGCGAGAATGACCGTGAGATACCTCGTCCACTGTGTGATGACCTTGCGGCCGGTTTCGCCCTCTTCTTGCAGCGCCTGGAGTTTCGGGATCACAACGGCGAGCAGCTGCATGATGATCGACGACGTGATGTACGGCATGATGCCGAGCGCGAAAATCGAAAGCTGTGTCAGGGCACCACCCGAGAACAGGTTCAGTAGCCCGACAAACCCTGATTGCTCTGCCTCGTTCGCAAAGTCCTGGACCGCTTGAAGATCAACACCGGGAACCGGTATCTGTGCACCCAGGCGATAAATCGCAAAAATGAAGAGGGTGAACAGGATCTTGTTCCGGAGGTCTCGGATCCTGAAGGCGTTCCTGAAGGCGGTGAGCATGTGTGTCCAGTCGTCCTAGAAGAGTCGTGCGGAGGTGAACTTCACGATTCGATGACCTCGATTGAGCCACCAGCGGACTGGATCTTGTCGGCCGCGCCGCTTGAGAAGGCATGCGCCTTGACCGTGAGGGCAACGCTGATGTCCCCCTCGCCGAGCACCTTGATCTTGCCACGCTTCTTGGCAAGTCCGGCCTCCCGCATTGTTTCGGGCGTCACCGTCGATCCGGCGTCGAGCTCACCGAGGCGACCGACATTGATCACCGTGAATTCTTCACGGTTCGGGTTTCTGAAACCTTTGAGCTTCGGTATCCGACGCTGCAATGGGGTCTGACCGCCCTCAAAGCCCTGACGAACCTTGCTACGTGCCTTGAGACCCTTGGTGCCGCGACCCGCGGTCTTTCCTCGACGTCCGGACTCACCGCGCCCGACTCGGATCTTTCGTTTCTTGGAGCCCTCAGCGGGTCTCAGGTGATGGAGTTTCATCAGATTTCCTCTACTTCAAGCAGGTGCTTGACCGCGTGGACCATTCCGCGAACGGAATCGGTGTCCGGGCGTTCAACGCTTGAGTTGATCTTTCTGAGCCCGAGGCTCTCGACTGTTGCTCGGGCCTTGGGCCTCTCCCCGATGAGGCTGCGACGCAGCGTGATCCTGAGTGTCTTGGCCATGGCGCTATACCTGCGTCCTCATCAATTCGGACGAGTTGTAAGCAGCGAGCAGCGCAGGCGGGAAGATCTCTTCGGCACGCTTTCCTCTGGCCTTGGCGACCAGGTCAGGACGTTGCTGGCTCTTGAGGGCATCCACCGTCGCACCCGCAACGTTGATATGGGTCGGCGATCCGAGCGACTTGGCAAGGACATTCTGGATCCCAGCCGCCTCGAGGATCTGGCGAACGGCACCACCGGCAATGACACCGGTACCGGGTGCTGCGGGCTTGAGCATGACTCTGCTGGCACCTTGCACCCCGATGATCTCGTGAATGATGGTCGACCCTGCCATCGGCACGTCGAACATCTCCTTCCGAGCAAGCTCAAACGCCTTCTGGATCGCTGCGGGTACTTCCTTGGCCTTGCCGTACCCGACACCGACCTTCCCCTTGCCGTTGCCAACGGCCACCAATGCGGTGAAGGAGAATCTCCGTCCGCCCTTGACAACCTTTGCGACCCTGTTGATGGCAATCACGCGCTCTTCGAACTCGGACTGCTCGCGTTCACGCGGGCGTCCACCGTCGCGGCGCCCACGCTTCTTGTTCTGCTGGTTCTTGTTCTGCTTGTCAGGCTTTCCGGCGGCGGCAGCGTTTGGCGCTGCTTCCTTCGGGTCGCCTGACGGCTTTGGCATCTTCGTCGTCATCGATCGCTCCTAGAACTCGAGTCCGGCTTCACGGGCACCGTCAGCGAGCGCCCGAATCCGGCCGTGATACTTGTAGCCACCGCGATCGAACACGACCTTGGTGATTCCGTTGTCTTTGGCACGAGCGCCGATGAGCTTTCCGACTTGTTCGGCAGCGTCCACCGTGAGTGTTTCGGCCTTGACCGCAGACTCACCGGAAGACGCCGATGTGATCGTGCGGCCAGCGTCATCGTCAATGAGCTGTGCGTAGATGTGCTTGTTGGATCGAAACACGGCGAGGCGTGGACGATCTTGCGTTCCGTGAACCGACTTGCGGACCCGGAAATGCCTGCGACGCCGTGCGTCGGTGCGAGTACCCCTCATCCGGTAACACCTGCCTTACCCGCCTTGCGTCGAACGTGCTCGTCGACGTAGCGGATTCCCTTGCCCTTGTACGGTTCGGGAGGACGGACGGCTCGGATATCCGCGGCCATCTGACCAACCAACTGCTTGTCGATGCCCGAAACGATGATCCTCGTTGGCTCCGGCACCTCGAAAGAGATTCCTTCCGGAGCATCGATCGACACGGGATGTGAGAACCCGACCTGGAGCTCAAGCTGCTTTCCCTTGAGAGCAGCCCTGTAGCCGACACCGACGGCGGTGAGTTCCTTGCTGTAACCCTCGGATACACCGACGACCATGTTGTTGATGAGAGCGCGCGTCAGTCCATGAAGAGCTCGTGAGCTTCGCTCATCGTTTACGCGAGCAACCGTCACCGTTCCATCGTCGACCGAAACGGTGATCGGCTCGGTGATCGTTTGGGAAAGGCTTCCCTTCAATCCCTTGACTTCGACGGTGTCCCCGTTGACCTTGACCTCGACGCCTTTTGGCAGCTCGATTGGGCTGTTTCCGATCCGACTCATGCGGTCACCACACCTTGCACAGGATCTCGCCACCGACATTGCGCTGACGAGCTTCCCGGTCCGTCATGACACCGGTGGACGTTGAAAGAATCGACACGCCGATTCCGCCGCGGATGCGGTCGATGTCTTTGGCACCCTTGTAGACACGGTGACCCGGCGTCGAGATTCGCTGAATCCCCTGGAGCACACGCTTGCGGTCCTCGTCGTACCGTAGTTTCACGACGAGTTCCGATCCAACGCTGGATTCCTGGGTCTTCCACGAGTCGATGAATCCCTCCTCAGAGAGGATTCGAGCGATCTCTTCCTTCAGTTTGGATGAGGGCATGGAAGTCTCGGGATGCAGCGCAGTGTTTGCGTTACGAATCCTTGTGAGCATGTCCGAGATTGGATCTGTGTACATGCCTACCACGAGGCCTTTGTGATTCCGGGCAGTTCGCCTCTGTGTGCCATCTCACGGACGGCAATACGCGACAGACCGAACTTGCGGAAGTATCCGCGGGGACGGCCCGAAACGTTGCATCGATTGCGATAGCGCGTGGCACTTGCGTCTCGCGGCATCTTGGCGATCTTGGCGTACGCTTCACGCTTGTCTCCATAGGACGCTTCAGGGTCCTTGATGATCTTGAGAAGCTCAGCACGTCGGTCCGCATAGCGTGCGATGAGCACTGCGCGCTTGTTGTTCTTGGCGATCTTTGAAGTTTTCGCCATCAGACACCTACCTGCTGTCGTCGGAATGGGAACCCGAACGCATCGAGGAGAGCCTTCCCCTCGGCGTCAGTCTCCGCGGTTGTCACCAGGGTGATGTCCATACCGCGAACCTTTTGTACTTTGTCGTAATCAATCTCGGGAAAGATCAGCTGCTCGGTCACGCCGAAGCTGTAATTCCCTCTCCCGTCGAAGCCCTTCGGGCTCAGCCCGCGGAAGTCACGGATGCGCGGGATCGCGAGAGCCACAAGCCTATCGAGAAATTCCCACATTCGGTCTCCCCGGAGGGTGACGTGGGCGCCGATCGCCTGGTTCTCGCGAAGTTTGAAGTTCGAAACGGATTTGCGGGCACGATTGACACGTGGCTGCTGGCCCGTGATGATCCGGAGATCTTCCACAACGCCGTCGATGAGTTTGGCATCCGCTGCTGCGTCGCCTGCCCCCATGTTGACCACGATCTTGGAAAGGCGCGGCACTCGCATGACGTTGTCGAGCTCGAGCTCGGTCTTGAGCTGATCTCTGATCTCGGTGTTGTACTTCTCTTTGAGACGTGGGGTCATCAGAGGTCACCTCCGCACTTGCGACACACGCGATACTTGTTGCCACTTTCGTCGATGCGGGCACCGATCTTCGTCGGACCGCACTCGGGGCAAACGATCATCACATTCGATGCGTCGATCGGCATGTCCTTGTCGATGATGCCTCCGGTATTGAGTTCGCCCGTCGCTCTCTGATGGCGTTTGGCGGTCGCAACACCCTCGACGATGATTCGATTGTCGGCGGGGAAGACCTTGGCGATCTTGGACTCGGTTCCGGCATCCTTACCCGAGATGACCATCACCGTGTCTCCGTGACGTAGTTTCATCACAGCACCTCCGGTGCGAGTGAGACGATACGCATGAACTTCTTGTCGCGAAGTTCCCTGGCAACCGGTCCGAAGATGCGGGTGCCACGAGGCTGCTGCTGATCGTTGATGATCACACATGCGTTCTCGTCGAAGCGGATGTAGGAGCCGTCCTTGCGACGGTTCTCCTTCGCGGTACGTACCACAACGGCCTTGACGACCTCGCCCTTCTTGATTCCGCCGCCCGGGGTTGCGTCCTTCACGGTCGCGACGATCACATCCCCGATCGAGGCGTAGCGCCGGCCGGACCCACCGAGCACGCGGATGCAGAGCACCTCTCGTGCCCCGGAGTTGTCCGCAACCTTCAGTCGAGTCTCCTGCTGGATCATCTTGCACGCTCCACAACGTCCGCGACGCGCCAACGCTTCGTCTTGGACAGCGGACGGGTTTCTTCGATTCGGACGGTGTCACCGACATTGGCGTCGTTCGCCTCGTCGTGTGCGTGATATCGCTTACGAACCGGGATTGTCTTGCCATAGCGGGTATGACGCTTTGCGTGTCGTACCTCGACCGTGACAGTTTTGTCTCGAGCATCGGAAACGACGATTCCGACGCGTACCTTGCGGCTTGCGCGTTCCATCTACGCCTCCTCCTGCTGTGCCTGCCACGCGGCGATTTCCTGCTCGCGCATCACCGTGGCGATGCGGGCAACGTCGCGTTTGACGTCTTTTAGTCGGGCCGTGTTGTCAAGCTGGTTCGTGACGAGTTGGAAGCGAAGATTGAACAACTCTTCCTTCGCCTCGTCCAGCTTGGCTGCGAGCTCCGTGTAGTTGAGCTTGCGAAGCTCGAGAGCGTTCATAGCTCCTCCCGCTTCACGAACTTGGCCTTGACGGGAAGCTTGTGCGCTGCAAGGCGCATGGCCTCGCGAGCGAGATCCTCGTCAACACCGGACATTTCGAACATGACGCGTCCCGGCTTGATCACGGCAACCCAGTACTCGGGGTTCCCCTTGCCCGAACCCATTCGGGTCTCGGCGGGCTTCTCCGTGATCGGCTTGTCAGGGAAGATCGTGATCCAGACCTTTCCGCCACGCTTGATCTTGCGAGTCATCGCAATACGTGCCGCCTCGATCTGACGCGAGGTGATCCAGCCGCGCTCCTGCGCCTGAAGTCCATACTCGCCGAACGAGACCCGGGTTCCACCCTTGGCCGTTCCCTTGTTCCGTCCGGTCATGACCTTGCGGTACTTGGTGCGCTTTGGCATCAACATCAGGAACCAGCCTCGTCTGATGCGCCGTCCGGCGCATCATCCTCGGAGCTCTCGGCTTTCAGCTTTCCGCTTTCAGCTCCAGCATCCGCAGCAGCAGCAGCCTCTTCCGGTTCTGGGCTATCAGCTGTGAGCTGTGAGCTGTCAGCTTCCTCCGTGCTGTCAGCTGTGAGCTGTGAGCTGTCAGCTGCAGTAGCAGTTTCGTCAGAAACTGCAACGTCTGCGACAGCAGACGCTTCGGTAGAAACTGCCTCTCTCGCTTCTTCCAGCTCGGCTTCGGCTTCGGCTGCGGTGACCTTCTTGCCACCACCAGCTTCGATCAGTCGCGAGCCGCGCTTTCCGCCGCCAGCTTCGACGACGCGCTTTCCGCCGCCGGCTTCGATGATGCGGCTCTCGCGGCCTGCACCGGCAGCTTCCTCGGCACGGGACTTGATCGACTTGCGACGGCTGCGCTCGGGCGTGCCGCCGGCGGCCAAACGGGCCTCGGCTGCTGCCTTACCTGCTGCAGATCCGTGACGCTTCATCACATCGCCCTTGTAGACCCACACCTTCACACCGATGGCACCAACCGTGGTTGACGCCGTCGCTTGGCCGTAGTCGATGTCTGCTCGAAGCGTGTGAAGCGGAACGCGCCCTTCGAGATACCACTCGCGCCGACCCATGTCTGCGCCGCCCAGCCTGCCGGATGCCTGGACGCGAACGCCTTCGGCCCCAGCCTTGAGCGCGGTGGACACCGTTCGCTTCATGGCACGACGGAATGAAACACGGCCTTCAAGCTGGTCGGCGACGCTGCGTACAAGCAGCGTTGCGTCAAGCTCGGGGTTGTGAACTTCGATGACGTTGAATTTGACTCTGCGCCCGGAGAGGTTCTCAAGACCGGCGCGCATGCGCTCGGCTTCGGATCCACCTCGACCGATGACAACACCGGGGCGACCCGTGTGGACATCGACCTGAACCTTCTTGTCACCGATGCGCTCAATGTCGATACGGGACAGAGCCCCGCGCGTGAGTTCGGTCATCAAGAAGGTACGAATCTTGTAGTCCTCGTGCACGTTGGCGGCGTATTCCTTGTCGCTGTACCAGCGCGCCGTCCAATCAGTGACGATTCCGAGACGCAGACCGTATGGGTGGCTTTTCTGCCCCATTAGGCATCCTCCTCCTGGCCGTGTACAACGGCCGCGTCGTCTGCGACAACGATGGTGATGTGGCTCGTCCGCTTGCGGATCTGGGTTGCACGACCACGGGCACGGGGACGCCAGCGCTTGAGCGTTGGGCCTTCGTCTGCGTAGGCCTCAGCAACGAACAGTTCGTCTGCGTCGAGCGCGTGGTTGTGCTCGGCATTGGCAACAGCCGAATCGAGCACCTTTTTGATCGTGGTGGCTGCCTTGCGGTTGGTGAATTGCAGGACAGCTTGGGCTTCGTCCACTGGCAAGCCACGCACAAGGTCGAGGACGCGCCTCCCCTTGTAC
>QQUL01000336.1 GCA_008501565.1 Armatimonadota bacterium | reverse complement strand
CGTCACGGGCCGTCATCTGCCGGACAAGGCGATTGATCTCGTCGACGAGGCGGCGTCGAAACTCAGGATCGAAATCGATTCTGTCCCCGATGAGATCGACACTCTCCAGCGACGCCAACGGCAGCTGGAGATCGAAAGGCAGGCACTCGGAAAGGAAGAGGACGAAGCCTCAGCAGTGAGGCTCGACATCATCGCCGCTGAGCTGGCAGAACTCGGTGAGAGCCTCGACGCCCTCATGGCCCACTGGCAGCTTGAGAAGGACTCGATCGAAGCGATCCGAGCATCCAAGCAGGCAATCGATGACACGCGAACAAACTCCGAGCGAGCGGAGCGTTCCGGTGATCTGGAGAAAGCTGCTGAGCTCCGCTATTCGACCCTTCCCGCACTTGAGCGGGAACTTGCCGACCGCCAGTCAGCGCTCGATGAGTTGCAGGCCGAGACGAAGATGCTCAAGGAGGAAGTCGACGAGGAGGATGTCGCCGAGGTCGTGAGCCGTTGGACTTCGGTCCCCGTCACCAAGCTGCTCGAAGGCGAGATGCACAAACTGGTGCGTCTTGAAGAGCATCTTCACGAACGAGTCGTTGGACAGGACGAGGCGGTTTCTGCCATCTCGAACAGTATCCGTCGTTCCCGGGCGGGGCTCTCGGACCCGAACCGGCCAATCGGATCATTCCTCTTTCTCGGACCGACCGGCGTCGGGAAGACCGAGCTGGCTCGAGCCCTGGCGGTGTTTCTCTTCGACGATGAGCGGGCGATGGTTCGCATCGACATGTCCGAATACATGGAACGTCACGCGGTCAGTCGCCTGATCGGCGCACCTCCCGGATACGTCGGCTACGACGAAGGTGGCCAGCTCACTGAAGCCGTGCGTCGGCGCCCATATTCGGTGCTCCTGCTTGACGAGGTGGAAAAGGCCCACCCGGATGTCTTCAACACCCTGTTGCAGTTGCTCGACGATGGTCGGCTCACCGACGGACAGGGAAGGACTGTGGACTTTACGAACACCGTTTTGATCATGACCTCGAACCTCGGTTCTGAGCTCATAGACCCCAATCTTGATCACGAGATTGTCGAGCAGCGAGTGATGGATGAGGTTGGACGCCACTTCCGTCCTGAGTTCATCAACCGAATCGACGATGCGATCGTGTTCCACAAGTTGACACGGGAAGATCTTGAGCGCATCGTGACGATCCAATTCAGGATCCTGAAGAGCCGACTCGCCACGAGGGGCATCGATGCGGAGCTGAGTGATTCCGCGGCAGCCTGGCTAGCCGAGCATGGCTATGACCCGGCCTTCGGTGCGAGACCGCTCAAGCGCCTGATGCAGACCGCGATCGCTGATCCGATTGCAATCCGGATTCTCGAGGGTTCGATTCCCGAGGGATCACGGGTACGCATCGAGACTCAGGACGACGAGCTGACCTTTGAGGTTCTCTCATTGGACGGCTGATTGCTCGCGCACCGGATATCCTCGCCGACAATGGCCAGACGACTCCTTCCACTCCTCGTGCTACTGGTGCTCGCCTCGGCCTGCACCGGGTCCAGTGACGACACGACAACCAGCACACCCACGACCGCACCCACGCCGCTGACCTCGTTGGCTCCAGCGCCATCCGAGACGACGACCACCGTTGCCCCACCCACGACCGCCGCGACCGTTCCCCCACCAACGAACGACTGCGTCGTGGAGTCGCGAACCTCAGTGGAGGGATACACGCAGGGATGCGACGTCGCCGGGTTTGAGATCCTCGCTGCAGAGGAAGTCGACGAGGAGGCCGTATCGCAACTCTCGGACCGAATCTTCAACATGCTGCTGGCACGACCCGACCTCCGCGACGCCCTGGTGCTCGCTGGTGTCAATGCCCGGGTGATCGGGATGGACCAGGCGCTACCGAATCTCCCCGAATTCGAGGAGCTCTATGAGCTCTATCCGGGAACCGACTGGCATCGCGCCGCACGCTCCTTTCCGGGAACCGACGTGATCCCGCTTGTTGCGGGGGCAGAGGAGAACCTGTTGTGCCTCGACGATGATCGCTATGCCGGAGAGGATCCATTCCTGCGGGACTTCGCTCTCGCCATCCGCCGATTCGGTATGTACGCCGTCGATCCCGCGATGAACGCTCGCATCGAACAGTCATACGGTGCGGCGATCGCTCAGGGGTTGTGGGTCAACACCCTTGCGGAGATCAACTCGGACGAGTACTGGGCCGAGGGAACCCAGAGTTACTTCGATGTCAATCTCGAGGAGCCCGACGATCGCCCGCCGAACTCATCTCACAACCATGTGGACACGAGAGACGAACTTCGCGAATACGATCCAAGGCTCTACGACATCGCACACGCCGTCTACGGCGACACCGACTGGCGCCCCACCTGCCCCTAATTGTCAGACGTCGGATGTCAGACGTCAGACGACCGAAGCTGTGAGCTGTGAGCCAATAGCAGCGAGCGGAGCTCGCCCTACCATGTTCGGATGTCCACCACGGCAGCCACCGACATTGAGGTCACCAGGCGACGGCTGATTTGGACTCTCTTCACAGGCAACGCCATCGGGTCAACCGCATACATCGGGGTGGCAACG
>QQUL01000354.1 GCA_008501565.1 Armatimonadota bacterium | reverse complement strand
ACCTTCTCCGCGAAGACTTTCCTGACGTTTCCGTGTCCAAACTCCGTTTCCTTGAGTCCAAGGGTCTGGTTGCACCGGGGCGCTCGTCTTCCGGATACCGCATCTTCACCGACGATGACGTTCGCCGGATTCGGTTCGTCCTCTCCGAACAGCGAGACCACTATCTCCCACTGAAAGTCATCAAATCCAAACTGACCGCGTGGGAGCATGGCGAGGAATCCCCCGTCACCCCGGACAAAGGCGCACCGCCCGAGGCCTACTTTGCGACATCGGGCGTGTCACTGTCTTCATCCGAGATGATTCGCTCCTCCGGCCTCAGCTCCGAGCAGATGGATGCCATCGTCAAGGAGGGCATCCTTGAACCCACCATCCTGCCCGACGGCTCGGCAACGTTCACAGACGCCGATCTCACGATCGCTCGTGCCGCACACCGACTCTTGACTCGTGGGCTCGAGGTTCGCCACCTTCGCGGTATCAGGCTTTCCGCTGACCGACAAACAGACCTACTCGGCCAGCTCGTGGCACCGATGCTGCGCCACCGGAATCCCGACAACCAGCGGCGCTCGGAAGAGATCTTGTCCGACACGGCACAGGCAGCCGCAATCATTCAGGAAACGCTTATCCGCAGTAGGCTTCGCAAGCTACTCGATCACTGATGATTGCATCCTCCCTCGTCTCCGTGGCGCTGTCAGCGTCTCTGCTCGGCCTCCCAGCGACATCCGCTCCGGTGGTCCCAACGGACGCGCCACCGATTCCCAGTGTGACAGCCGACCGGTGGATCGTTTACGACGCTGATGCCGATGTGGTTCTTGCATCGTGGAACGCCAACGATCAGGCACCCATGGCTTCCGTGACCAAGGTCATGACGGCGATCGTCACGATCGAAAACGCCGACCTCGGCGAGGTCGTGACGATTCCTAGCTTCGCAACACGAGCGCGTGGCTCGACCGCCGGACTCGTGACGGGAGAGCAGTGGACGGTTGGTGATCTTCTGATTGCGATGCTCGTTCGCTCTGGCAATGACGCGGCTCTCACGCTCGCGTACCACGTCGGAGATGGATCGGTATCAACATTCGTGGATCTGATGAATGCGAAAGCCAAGCAGTACGGGATGGCCAACACGAGCTTCGCAAACCCGAATGGACTCGACAACGAGGAGCACTATTCCTCGGCACAGGACCTCCTGACCCTCATCATCGAGTCCCAGAAATATCCCGATATCAAGCGCATCGCTCGTATCAGGCTGGTCTCCATGCCAGAGCGCGAAGGTTTCCGGGCACGAACATTCAGCAACACCAACAAGCTTGTCGGTGCGTATCCGGGAGTCGTCGGTCTCAAGACCGGTGACACGCCCTGGGCAGACAAGGTACTCCTCGGCGTTGCCGAACAGGCAGGGCGCACGATCTACACCGTGGTGATGCACTCCGACGACCACTTCTCAGACACGCGCGAGCTCCTCGACTGGGCCTACGGAACGTACACGATCAGGGATCGCTGGCTCCGCGTGTTCTACAGCGAGGAAGGGGGAGGGGCGACCATCGACAACCCGGGTGAGCTCTCCGAGAGTCATGAGCGAAGGCTGCGATCCCTGACTCCTCTTGACGACGGGCAATGGAGCACATCGTCAGCAGCCGACCTCCCGAAATCTGAAATGATCCACCGCTGGATTCGGGAGGTACTCCCGTCCGGCGAGGGCACAGGATGAGCGACGACTTCGTGGAGGTCATCGCACAGGACACTGTTGCGCGCAGAGTCGCAGAGCTCGCGGACGAGATCAACGCCGACCATCCCGACGGTGAACTCATGGTGATCGGCATCCTGAAAGGATCCCTGATCTTCATGAAGGATCTCCTCGACCATCTTCCACTCGATTCAACGCCGCAATTCCTTGCTCTGACCAGATTCGGAAGCGAAGGGCGCGTCTCGGTGACGCTCGATGTGGACGAACCCCTCGACAACCGCGATGTCCTACTCGTCCTTGAGATTGTCGATACGGGCCTCACGCTCTTGACGATCCGGAACATGCTTGAGGCAAAGGGAGCACGATCCGTGCGAACGGTGGCACTTCTCGACAAGGCGCCCCGCCGAATCGTCGATGTTCCCGTGGAGTACCGGGGCTTCGAGGTCGGGGATGAATATCTTCTGGGCTATGGCCTCGATTGGAAGGGCCTCTTTCGCAATCTACGATCCGTGTGGGCGGTCATGAACATGCCGCGTTTCCTCGATGAGCCGAACACATTCGTCGACGCCGCGTACGCGACTGGTCAGCCACTGCGGACCGAGTGATAGTGTTCCCGTATGAGCAACAACGTCCCGCTTGATCTCATCGGCGTCCGCATCGAGCTGCCGACGAACACCCCGATTCTGCTGCTTCGTGAGCGCGGAGGAGATCGGTATCTTCCCATCTGGATCGGAACACCGGAGGCCACAGCGATCGCTCTGGCACGAGAGGGCATCTCGACCGAACGACCCCTTACGCACGACCTCGCTGCTTCCCTGATCGAGGAACTCGGCGCCACGCTGACCGAGGTCGTCGGCACCGAACTCAGGGGAGGTACGTTCTACGCCGACTTGAAACTGACGGTCGGCGAGG
>QQUL01000273.1 GCA_008501565.1 Armatimonadota bacterium | reverse complement strand
CCTGCAATGGTGCCAGCTGTTTCGATCCCGGTGCGCAGATTGTCAGCGACTTCTTGGGTCTTGTCGGGGTCACCGAGGGCCACCAAGATCGCATCCCGGGTGCTGTCGCGAGTCGTCTCCCATGCGATCGTCCAGTTCTCGGGGTCGGAAAGTTGCTCCGCTGTCCAACCGACACCTCTTGCAACACCGCGAATGAGCTCACCCGGCAGCGCGGCAGCGTCCTTCTGAGCCTCCCGGCCGTACTCGTCGAGCACCGACCACCACCAGTCTGATGACGAGTTCCTACGGGTTGAATCGGCTTCGAGGAGGTCTTGACGCTGGTCGAGTGCATCTCGACGGCGCATCCGTTCCTCCCAGTCAGCCCATCTTTGTTCGTCAGCTGCGCGCTGCTGCATTCTCTCGGCCGCAGCTGCCATCTCGACCTCGGATTGCGCACGCCAGTTCTCAAGCCACGTCGCGAGGTCCTGCTCTCCCGCCGCGATGGACGCGTCGATCTCACGTTGTCGCTGCTGTGCGTACCACGCATCAGCTTCTTCCTGGGTCATCCAGATCCCGACGCGGTTCTCCTCATCCCATACGCGGACCTCGTTGTCGGCGTCGGGATCGGTTGGTTCAGAATCGGGTTCATCGCGTTCACCGTCCCTGGCCTCGGCCCCGGCTTCAGCGATGCTGACTCCGACCAACCCGGCGGTTCCCGCAAGCGCAATCAGACCAGCAAGCACCGCTGCCTCGTACGGATCATCGGTCAATGCGTCAATCGTGTCCTGGTCGATCGTCGTGTCGACATCGGTCGTCTCTCCCGTTGTGCCCTCCGGGGCATCGACGGAACCGACGACCTCGGCGTCTGGACCAAAATTGCCAAGACCGGTCGAACCAAAGACCTCCATAGCGGTCACGATGCGTGCGACCTCAGGGCTTGACGGATCGCAATGGTGGCAGCGGTAGTTGTAGTGACCCCACGGGAAGATCCCACGAACGAGCACATTGGGACCGTCGATGGACTCGTAGTCGGTCCAGATCGTGATGACACCACCGCCGACCTCGTGGAAGGTTCGTGCCACACACGTCTCGCCGTCACCAGTCGGGGCCATTGCAATGCCATCCTCGTCGAACGCACAGCGGTTGTTCTCAGGAATCTGATGCGCCGGGACGGCATCAAGAAGATCCTCGGCCGCGTCAAACTGGCGCCGAGCCTCGACTTCGGGTTCCGGCGTCGCCAGGTCGTACTGCATCTCGGACCGGACACCGCCGGGACCCTCCTGCCCGACCGTGACCCACGCAGTGCACGCCGTGGTGTTCGGGTTGAGCATCAATCGTCTCAGATCAGTGGTGTTCGTCTCCCCCATCGAAGGGTCGTAGAGGGCACCGAACGCCTCTGCATAGACCGGGCACCCCGTCCCGTCGAGCGTGCCGAACAAGACATTGCGTTCCGGAGCATTTGCCGCGGGAGCGGGTGGAAGGTTGGCCATGGCTGTCGCGACATCGAAGCCTTCGATGTCGCAGTCAGTGGCGAGATCGAACTCCGGTGGCGGATACCCACCGCCGTCAGTCCCATCGGAGGTAGTCACCCAATCGTCATAAGTGGTTCTCCCGGCAGTTGTCACGGGCCGTCGACACGCCATTTCTTCACCGGGGATCGGTGTGAATATGGGTTCGTCAAACGGCAGCCCCCACAACTGGGATCCCTGCTCGGTGAAGTTGAAGTAAGAGCGATCAGCGACCGAAATGAAGTCACCCATCGTCCCCGCACCTGTTATCTCTCTGGCCGGTCCGATGGTATCTGAGATGCCTTTTCCGTCGTACGTAACGGTGCAGCACACTCCGTCGGCGGTTGGCGCAAACGTGAACGTTTCGGTGAGGGAGTAGGACTCTTCATTGTCTGGGTTTCCGTCGAGCCATACGCCGGCGTCGTTGTCCCAGATGGGTGGCAAGTACGTCCAGTCGACTGTGCGAGTGACAGGATCGGGCACCTCCGTCAGGCCCGGTGCAATGGAAATCTCGATGGCCGGTTTGTGTTGACGGGCGAACAGGCCTCCGGTCAACTCGATTGAGTCCCATCCAACCGCGTCGTTCAGGTCTGTGATCGCCTTCGAGACGAGATCGGTTCCCTCGGTCTCTTGTGCCACCGCGACCGCGACAAAGGGCAGCAAGGCCACTGTCATGATTGACACGAGCGTTGCCGACGCCAGCGTTCCGGATCGTGCCGATGCGAGCTGTTTGCGTCGTCCGAGGAAGAGCCCGATGGCAGCCGCGACAGACATGAACGAGAGCCCCACGCCGAGCTTGATGACACCGCTGCGGTTCAACAGACCCGCGATCTGGGCAATCAGAAGGCCGGCGATGAAGGCACCGATGGCCCACGCAGCCCGTTTCTCGAACGCCTTTTTCCCATCAACCCTTATGGCGACGTTTCGTCCCTGGATGAAGCCGAGAACCAGTCCGACGCCGATACCGGCGAGCGCCGCCCACCACGGTGTGCTCCCCAGGATGATGAACATCCCAACAGCCATGCCGCCGACGAGGATGATGCGCATCACGTCGAATCGTGGCCTGATTCTGCGTTCCTTGCCGGAACTCTTGATTGTCCACAGAAGG
>QQUL01000257.1 GCA_008501565.1 Armatimonadota bacterium | reverse complement strand
CGGAGTTGAGCATCGACCAGCTCGTGTGGTCAAGCCACTGGGATCCCACCTTCACCTCGTCTCTGAGCGTGCCTTCGTAGACGAAGCCGAGCTTCTTGGCCATCTTCTCGGAGGCGACATTCCCGACGGCGATGCGAAGAACGACCTTGTGGAGTTCCAGTTCCTCGAAGCCGATTCCGATGGCCACCGCTGCGGCCTCGGTGCCGTAGCCGCGGCCGGTTTCGTCAGAGCGGATCCAGTACCCGACTTCGCCAGTTCGGTTTTGGTGAGATGTTGGCCAGATCGACACATTCCCGATGTGGCGTTCAAGGTCGTTCAGGGGCCGAATCGTGAAGTCGAATGCTCGCTGTTCAGACCATGATCCTACGGACTCGCGGATGAAACGCTGTGCGAACGCCCTGTCATAGCCATCAATCCAGGGAAGCCACGGCTGTAGTTCGTTTGCCGAAGATGTGATGGCATCGTGCAGCGTCGCCACATCGCGACGTCGGAACGGCCTCAGCATGAGTCGTTTCGTATAGCGGGGCTGGGCGTGCACTTGGTTCGCCATGCGAAGAAGCCTATCGGGATATGCTCTTCTGAATGGACAAATGGTCGGTGTACAGAAGCCTCCCAGCCGTCGTAGACCCGCCAGGGTCCGAGGCAGCGGTTCTCGTTGCCCTCTATGAGGACGCCGACGACGACATTCGGGTCATTCTCACCAAGCGACCAGACGACATGCCGACCCATCCAGGGGATGTGGTTTTCCCCGGCGGCCACCGCGAGGGTGGCGAGGAGCCGATCTCGACCGCAACCAGGGAGGCATGGGAGGAGATCGGTCTACCTCCCGAGAACATCCTCGAAATCTTTGGCGGCCTCGAGCCGGTAACGACGCGAGATCGAAGCAAACCGATCGTTCCGGTTGTCGTCCGCATTGCTCGTCCTGACCATTTCGTGGCTGATCCCAAGGAAGTGGATGTCATCATCGAACCGAGAATCGAGGAACTCCTCGACGAGGATGCGTGGACCACGCGACCGTGGTTCGGGCATTCATTGTGGTTCTACGAGTTCGACGAGGGGATCCTCTGGGGCGCGACAGCGTTCATTATGAGAAACCTCCTTGAGTTCGTCCGGTCCAATGGCTCGCCCTAACCCTCACACCCCGCCGATATGCAACCATGGCCCCATGACGAGTGATATTCCCAGACCGCCAGATCACATGAGTCCCGAGGAGTTTCGGCGAAACGGTCATGCAATGATCGATTGGGTTGCCAACTATCTCCAGACTGCGGACGATTTCCCCGTGTTCTCCCAGGTGGAACCGGGTGAGGTCGCAGCCATGATCCCCGACGCAGCATCCGAGGCGGGCGAGCCATTCGAGGCCCTGCTCCGTGACCTCGACGATGTCGTCATGCCTGGCATCACACACTGGCAATCCCCAAACTGGTTCGCCTATTTTCCTGCGAACACGTCGCCGCCCTCCATTCTTGCCGAGCTGGCTTCTGCGGGTCTTGGGGTCCAGGGGATGTTGTGGTCCACGTCGCCAGCCGCTACGGAGATCGAGTCGAAGGTGCTCGACTGGCTTGTCGACATGATGGAACTGCCGCAGTCCTGGAAATCCACCGGGCCCGGCGGGGGAGTGATCCAGATGAGCGCATCGGATTCGACGCACGCCGTGCTTGTGGTCGCACGGCATCGGAATCGGGAGCGCGGACACGCTGAGGACATGGTTGTGTATGCCTCGACGCAGGCCCATTCCTCCGTAGCGAAGGGTTGCACGGTTGCAGGAATCGGTCACGTGCGCGAGATCGCTGTCGACGACACATGGGCGATGCGTCCTGATGCGCTTCGAAAGGCCGTTGAGGCCGATCTCGCCGATGGCTTGCTCCCGATCGCAGTTGTATCTGTGGTCGGAACTACCGGGACGACTGCCGTCGATCCGGTGTCGGGGATTGCAGACGTCGCGTCGGAGCACAACCTATGGCACCACGTCGATGCGGCGTACGCTGGAAATGCGATGGTGTGTGAAGAGTTCCGGCACCATATCAAGGGAGTCGACCGGGTTGATAGCTATACCTTCAATCCACACAAGTGGATGATGGTCAATTTCGATTGCAATGTCCTTTGGGTCGCTGATCGTGTTCCACTGATCGAAACGCTCAGCGTCCTGCCCCCGTATCTCGTGAACAAGGCGACGGAATCTGGTGCGGTCATTGACTACCGCGATTGGCATGTTCCGCTCGGGCGTCGGTTTCGAGCACTGAAGCTATGGTGGGTCATCCGAAGCTACGGAATTTCGGGGATCCAAGCGTTGATACGTAGCCATGTGGTCCTTGCCGGGTCGCTTGCCGACAGAATCGTGAGCGACGACCGATTCGACTTGTTTGCACCACATCCGTTTGGCCTTGTCTGTTTCACACACCGGGGCGGAAACGACACGACCTCGGCGCTGGCAGACGCGCTGAACAACTCAGGAAAGGTTGCGGTAACTCCATCAACCCTCGACGGAACCGCCTACATCCGGGTCGTTGTCGGCCAAGCTCGAACCACGAGTCACCATGTCGACGAACTGTGGAACCTGATCGACGCCCTTGCCCCTTCCGTCTCCCGATAGGGG
>QQUL01000042.1:5849-10515 GCA_008501565.1 Armatimonadota bacterium | reverse complement strand
ACATCTCAAGATGCGGCAGCCGCGATCGGATGTGACCTGGGTGCCATCGCCAAGAGCCTTGTGTTTCTTGCTGACGACGAGCCTGTACTCGTTATCTGCTCAGGTGACAGACGCGTCGACGAAACGAAACTCTGTGCGACAATGGGAGCCACCGTGGCGCACCCCGCTCGGCTCAGCCGAGTTCGCGAGATCTCCGGCTACGCGGGAGGCGGAACGCCGGCGGTGGGGCACCGATCACCGATGCCGGTTGTTCTTGATGAGGACCTTGGTCGCTACCGTTGGGTCTGGTCCGCCGCAGGAACACCGGAAACGGTGTATCCGGTGTCGTTGGAGCGGCTTGTTGCAGCCACAGGGGCCCGTATCGCATCGATCACGACGGAGGAATAGGAATGCCAGATTGGAAAGGAAGTACAGCGCTCGTCGTTGTTGATGTCCAGAAAGGTTTTGACGACTCCGGGTATTGGGGTCCACGGAACAACCTTGAGTGTGAGGACAATGTTGGGCGCCTCATCGGCGCCTGGCGGCAGCAGGAATGGCCGATCGTGTACGTCCGACATGCCTCCCAGGATCGGACTTCGCCCCTCTCTGAAGGGTCACCCGGCTACGCCTTCAAAGATGTGGTGGTAGGAGAGCCGGATCTTCTCGTCACAAAGAGAGTCCATTCGGCGTTCTACGGCGATGTCGATCTCGACGCGTGGCTCAAGGAACACGAGATCACCGGCGTCGCTGTGTGTGGCATCCAGACGAACATGTGTTGCGAATCGACGGCCCGTATGGCCTCAGACCTCGGATATGAGCTGATATTCGTCCTCGACGCCACGCACACCTTCGACATCGTGACACCGACACACAAGGTCTATCGGGCACGCGAGATCGCTCGCCACACCGCGGTCACTCTCGAGTCCGATTTCGGATCGATCATGCGAACGGTGGATCTCGTCGGATAGCAGCGACCCTCGCCTAGTGGTCACTAGAGCGTCAGGGGAATCGTCTGGGTCTCGTCGACGGCCAGGTCCACGGAAGACTCGATCGTCAGACGATCGTTCGTGAGGAACGTGAGGCGATCGTTCGAGCCATCCAACGAGACGGTCACC
Organism: Armatimonadota bacterium; assembly: GCA_008501565.1. Classification (GTDB taxonomy): domain Bacteria; phylum Actinomycetota; class Acidimicrobiia; order Spongiisociales; family UBA5794; genus UBA5794. Next base: position 9,421 of record QQUL01000042.1, on the reverse strand, counting down.
AGGTACCGACCATCAGTGAAGGTCGCATCAACAACGACCCCCGAATGGCTGCCACCTTCCGCGTGACTGACTGCCTCGAGCGGTAGAGATACCGGACCGCCAGTGCCGAGTCCTTCCGGCAGGATGTTCGGGTGACCGATCAGACGTGCGACGGTGACCGTTTCCGGGTTCCTCCAGACCTCTTGCGGTGAGCCAACCCGCGCAACGGCACCGTCGACGAGCACCGCCATCCGGTCCGAGAAGGCGAATGCCTCTCCACGATCATGTGTGACGTAGATCGATGTGGTGCCGAGATTTCCGACGATCTGACGGATCTGGCCGAGCAATGACTCGCGGAGTGCGAAGTCGAGAGATCCGAGTGGTTCGTCGAACATGACGACGGATGGCTCGGGGGCCAATGTCCGAGCCAATGCGACCCGTTGCTGCTCACCGCCAGAGAGAGCGCCAGCGTCCCTCGACTCGAAGTCTGCGAGGCCGACGAGATCCAACAGCTCACGAGCCCGTGCCAGCCGTTCGGCACGACCGATCCCCTGCATCCGGAGCCCGTATGCGACATTGTCGACAACGTTCATGTGAGGAAACAACGCGTAGTCCTGGAACATCAACCCGATGGGTCGCTGGTGGGTGGGAAGCTGCGATACGTCGACACCGTCGATGATGACAGAGCCCGTAGAAGGCACGATGCCGGCGATTGCCCGCAGGAGACTCGATTTGCCGGAACCGGATGAACCCATGATCGCAAACCGCTCACCGGTTGCAATTGTGAGGTCGACCGAGTCAAGAGCCACGGTGGACCCGTAGGTCACGGTCAGATCCTTCACGCTGAGGCTCATAGATCGCCCTGCTGTTCTGGTCGTATCGAGTCGATGATCAGGATGGCGGCCGCTGTGACCACCATGAGAATCACACTCATGGCGAGCGCCGCACCAAACGGCGACCCTCCGGGGCGTCCCAGCAGTTTGAATATCGCGATGGGCATGGTCGGGGCGCCTGGTCGTGCAATGAACGCGGTGGCACCGAACTCGCCCATCGAGATGGCAAATGCAAATGCACCACCGACAAGAATTGCCCGGCCCACGAGTTTGAACTCGACCGACCACCACGCCCGCCATGGGCTCGCACCGAGTGTTGCCGCTGCATCCCGTAGCTGGCGCTGTATCGATCCGAGTGTTGGGGTTGTCGTCCTGACAACGAACGGTATTGCCACGAGGGCATGTGCGATGGGTATCAGAATCAGCGAGGCTCGTAGGTCGACTGGCCAGTCGAGTGCGACAAGGAATCCGAACCCAATGGTGACCGCTGAGGTGCCGAGCGGGAGCATCACGAAGATGTCGAATAGCGATGACACGCGGCGCGACGAATAGGTGAGTGCCGCACTCGCGAGAACGCCGATGAAGAGTGCGATGAGCCCGGCGATCGTGGCGAATCTGAGTGAGTTCGCTATCGCTTCGATGGGGTCAACGAATGCAGCGCTTTGTGCGGGAAGACTCGCCAGTGAGGAGTAGTTTCCGAATCCAAGGCCTCCCGTGGGCTCGACGAAGGATTTCCACACGAGCACTGCAATCGGGATACCAACAATGGCAACCATCGACGCCACGATGCCCGATACCAGGATCTTGTCCCGTCGTGTTTCTGGCTTCGGAGGTCGGACCACATCGTGGTGGAACACCACCGCGGTTCTGCGTTGGTAGCGACCGTACAAGATCAGCACCACCCCGACGCCGATCAGCTGGAGCACGGCCAGGGTCGACGCGATGTCGAGACGCAGGAACGCCGTCGCCTGCCTCCAGATCTCCACTTCGATTGTCGTATACGTGAGGTCGCCGAGAAGGAGAACCACACCAAAGGACGTGAAGGAGAACAGGAAGATGAGGGCACTGGTTGACGCAATTGCCGGCCGTAGGAGAGGAAGCGTGACGGTGCGAAACACGGTGAGCGGTGAGGCGCCGAGCGTGCGGGCTGCCCGTTCGATGTCAGGATCTATGCGTTCCCAATAGGCCCCGACACCTCGCACAACGATGGCGTAGTTGTAGAACACGTGAGCAATCAGAATGATCCATACAGTGCCCGTCAGATCAACGCCGCTCACCCCGCGAGGCCCGATCAGTGCAAGGAACGCGGTTGCGACGACCAGGGTCGGGAGCACGAATGGGATGAGCGTGATGGCTTTGAGCACACGCTTTCCGCGGAAATCGAAACGAGCGAAGACCCACGCAGCTGGCATGGCGATGATGACGGTGAGGAGGGTCGAAACGGTCGCCTGCCAGAGTGTGAACCACGCGATGCGTTGCAACGTTGGATCGCCGAGAACACGCCCAACGATGCCCAGATCGATTGACCCGTCAACGGTGAGTCCACGGATCGTTATCGAGACCAGCGGATAGACGAAGAAGTACCCGAGGAAGGCAGCGGGGATCGCGACAAGCGCTGCCCTGCCAAGCCTGGATCCGACAGTCCGAGACCCGGCAGACTTGGATCCGGCGGGTACGGGGACGGTGCTGGGATCTATGAGCGGGCGATCTGCGTCCACTCTTCTATCCACCTTTCACGGTTCTCGTCGATCGTGTGGGGCTCCATGACTACTGGCGCATCGGGGAACACGGTGTAGTCGGCGAACACCTGTGGCAGCGTTGCCTGTGAGTTGGCCGGGTAGACGAACATGTTGAGCGGAATGTCATTCTGGAATGTCGGGGACAACAGAAAGTCAATGAGAACGCCCGCGTTTGCCTCGTGCTCGGAGCCCTTGAGGATCCCCGCGTACTCGATCTGGCGGAAACATCCTTCGGTCATCACCCCGGTGGGTGCCTCGGTGAGTTCACCGAACAGCACCTCAGCCGGTGGAGATGATGCGTATGACACCACCAGAGGACGATCGCCACCGGCCTGTGAGAACTGCGTGTAGTACGCCTCGGACCAATCGGATGCGACGGATACCCCGTTTGCAAACAGGTCCGTCCAATATGCCTTCCAGTCGTAGTCCGCGCCGTCTGGGTAGGCAGCGATTGTCGCCATCAGGAAGGCAAGTCCGGGGGAGGAGGTCGCCGGGTCCTCGACGACGAAAAGATCCCTGTAGGTGGGATCGAGGAGATCGTCGAGATTCGCGGGAATCGGGACGTCTCGGTTCTCCAAGCCCTCCATGTGGTAGTTGACGCACACATCTCCGTAGTCGATGGGTGTCGCGAGATCGCCGTCAACCAGCAGCAGTTCCGACACGTTTTCGATTCCTGAGGCTCGATGGCTGACGAAGAGGTCGTTGTCGATCGCCCGTGAGATGAATGTGTTGTCGACCCCATAGATCACGTCGGCGATCGGGTTGTCTTTCGTCAAGACTGCCTGGTTGAGCATGGTTCCCGCATCCCCGCCGGTTCGTTGAACGACGGTGATCCCTGTCTGGGCGGTGAACTCCTCGAGTACGCCATCGGAAACGGCGAACGAGTCGTGGGTCAGGAGCACGATCTCGTCGGGATTGGAGTCGGACGAGCATGCGGCGACAGACACCATCACGGCGACCGCAACGATGATCAGCCCCGCCGTTCGTTTCGGGTTGGGTGCGGTCCTTTTCATTGCGATTC
>QQUL01000042.1:0-5839 GCA_008501565.1 Armatimonadota bacterium | reverse complement strand
GATTCGTTTCCTTCCACGATCACCAGCATCGCACCCGTGTTGAGCGACACGCTTGCTTGCTCGGCGTTTGTTGTGTTGCTGAGGCCTCGAGAGGTCCCCTGTTCGAGGATGTCGTTGCGCAGTGGCCACGACACTCCCTCCACCGACACTCCCGTGCAATCGGTGAGGGTGATGAGAGAAACGATCGAACCGATGGGTGCAGCGATGTCCATGGCTCCTCCATCGGCCAGGGGGTGTACAGAGCCGGTTGCGACATGCCACGTGATGTCGATGTGTCGCAGTCGTTCTTGTGTCAAGGCGGTTGCGACTCCAAGGAGGTGCCCGATGCGTCCTCCCTCACCGCCGTAGACGTCAAGTCGGGTGTATCCACGATCGGCCACGGCAGCCAGGGCCAGAGTGAAGTCCGTGTCGTCCTTGTCCGATGGGTGTCGCTCGATTGCGATGCCTGAGGATTCAGCAGTACGAAGCCCGGCTTGGGAGATGGAGTCAAGGTCGCCGATGAGGAGGTCAACGTGATGTCCCAGATCAACAGCGTGATCCCAGCCCGAATCGGCGGCTACGACGAATGCATCGGGATCGGGGGAGGGCTGGGTACCGATCTCGCCACCGGCAAATATGATCGCTCGAGAGGCTGAAGGTTCGATCGGCTCCACCCCTTCCTCCGCTGGGATTATCCAGTCAGGTTCAACGGGTCGATGGCAGTGCAGGTTGCAGAGCCACCCTCTCAGCACGGTATCTCCGAGCTCCCCGGTGTGGTAGCGCTGAGCATAGCCCGGACGAGTTCTCAGCTCACCGTCCTGACTCACTGCGACAGGAGTTGACAAGTAGACGCTAGTATGACACTATTATGACATCACCTAGAAGTCATGCAAGGAGGAAGCGACATGATGTGGGACAACAACCCACACAACGTGCTGGCACGCACGCTGCTGCGGCGCAGCACTCCAGCCGAACGCGAGCGCCAGCTGGTGCGTCTGGCCGATGCGCCGATGCACCAGGTCGGAACGGATCGATGGACATCGATAGCGTCGTAGCCGAGTTCAAGGCCGTCGTGCACGGCCAACTGAGGCTCGCCGCCAATGATGAAGCGGTTGAGGCCGCTGGCGAGGCGATCCTGGCTGCTCTTGAGCCCGCACTCAGGCAGGCAGGATCGTCACTCGCCGAACAGGCAGCAGTGGAGGTCGGTTCACAGCTTCCCGATCGAGCAGTCGAGGTGATCCTGCGCGATGGCCAGCCAACGCTTCGTGTCCAACAGGCCAACGACCCGATATCGATCAACGCAGACGATCTCGGCGCCCGTATGACCGTACGACTTCCCCACGGTCTCAAGGTGGACCTTGAGAGTGCAGCCGCTGAGGCTGGCGACTCCGTCAACACCTTCGTGGTCCGGGCTCTGGCAGGCAAGGCCAATCGAACGAAGACGTCAACGAGCTCTCGCTTCGACGGGACCATCGAGACATGAGCGAGCGCACCGTCACATTTGATGTCGAGGGATCGCCAGCGATCGACATCTCCTCATACAACGGCGACATCGTCGTTCGGGAAGGCACGAACCCGCGGGTCACGGTGGTTCTGAGCGGTAGTGACAAGGCTGTCGAGGCAGTCGCAATTGAGGCATCTGCCGATCATGTGGCGATCGTTGCCAAGCAACTGAAGGGCCGCTTGTTCACCAAGGGTGTCGATATCGTCGTCACCGCACCCGCTGAAGGATCTCTCAAGATCAACACGGGCGCCGGTTCCGTGCGCGTGCGTCTTCCCATGAGCGACGTTGCGATCCGCGCGGCCAGCGGGGAAGTCCGGATTGATCGGCCCGTGGGCGAGCTCACCTTGCATGTGGCCTCGGGAGACTCATACATCTCCGATGTACACGGCGAAGCGACGATCGAGTCGGCAAGCGGAGACGTGCGGCTCCGGTCGGCGAAATATCTACAAATCAAATCGGCGTCGGGCGATGTACGGGTCCAGGAAGTCGGGCGCACCGCACGGATCAAATCGGCGTCGGGCGATGTCATTGTTCGCAGGTTCGCCGGTTCCGACCTCGAGGTTTCCACGATGAGTGGTGATATTCGCCTCGGCCTTGTCTCTGGCATGGAGGTCAAGGCATCGATCAAGACGCTGTCGGGGACCATCCGCAACAAGATCACGCCCACACCCGGCGACCGCGTAGGGACCATGAGCCTTGAAGTCTCCTCGTTTTCAGGAGACGTGACGCTTCGCAATGCGAGTGATCCGCTGCGTTCCGAACCGACACCGGATCCGGCTGGCCCTTCGGAGGGTTCGCCCGAGCATTAGCGTTGTGGTCATGACGATCGACATCGCCGAAATCCTTGCGTCCCATGAGTTCGGTCCCAAGGCAGGTGACGGTCGTCCCCTGTTCGTGGCCATTGCCGGCGGGTCCGGCTCTGGGAAAACCACCATCGCGCGTTCGGTCGCTGACCTCGTCGGGAAGGACAAGGTCGTCTACCTCCAACAGGATGCCTACTACCGCGACAATGCTGGGTTGACACTCGAGGAGCGCTCGAGGATCAACTACGACCACCCGGACTCGTTCGAGCTCACGCTCATGATCGAGCACCTCGACGCCCTGCGAGACGGCTTACCGATTGATCGACCGGTGTACGACTTTGCGACGCATCGTCGAACCGATGAAACGATCACACTTGTGCCACAGCCAGCGGTGATTGTCGAGGGCATCCTCGTGCTGTCGGATCCGGACCTCCGAAGTCGTTTCGATCTCCGTGTCTATATCGATACGGATGCCGACCTTCGCCTGATTCGCCGCCTGAACAGGGACATCGTCGACCGAGGAAGAACCCTGGATTCCGTTCTCACGCAGTACGAGAAGACCGTGCGGCCCATGCATGACCGATTCGTTGAACCCTCGAAGCGTTACGCAGACATCATCATTCCCGAGGGCATCAACGCGGGTGCAATCGGAACCGTCTCGCTGATGATCCAGCATTTCCTGGACCGAACGAACTCCTAGCGGTCCAACGCTGGCGGTCTGTCAGGTGACGTGGGTGCTGTTGATCTGGGCTTGCCATACCTCGACGAGCTTGTCTGCCACGGGCCGCCCCACTGAGGCAAAGAGAAGGTGGCCCTCGGCGGAGGCGTGAAAGAGGTCACTCGCAAACATCTCCGGGTGTTCCTCGAACGCAGGGTGCATCACGTTCCAAGCGTTGGATTTGATGGCGCGTGGGTAGTTCACCCGTACGCGCCCGATGGCGTGGTCGATGGCGCGTGCCCGGACCCTGGCCACGCCCCTCATCAGTTCAGGGAGGCGGGGAATCGTGCCGAGATCACCAACACCAGACAGACCGACGGAGGGAACATTGGCGTGTAGGCGGGCGACGATCCGGTCGTACTCTGCCTCGAAGCGGGGTACCGGTGTTCCGCGAAGAGCGTCGTTGGAGCCGACGGACAGGTAGGCGATGTCAGGTTTGAGGTCGATCGCCTGCTCCAACTGCGTCGCGAGGACGTCTCTCGCTTTGGATCCACCCACCGCGACGCTCACGGCATTGACCGAGAATCTGCGGGCAAGGTGTAGGGCGATCTGACGTGGCCATGCGTAGTCGAGTGGCTCAACGCCGGGTGCCGTCACCGAGCTGTCACCGAGGAAGACGATGGTGAGAGGAGGGGCATCGGGATCGCCGAATCGTCCGGAGGGATCTTGGTTCTCAAGGGTCGGGAGATCCTCGCGTTTGATCGCATGCGCCATCTGACCAGCCAGGAAGGCTCCTGCAGCCAACGACGGCCTGACGATCTTCCAAGTGTTCATGGTCACAGTTTCGCGGATGTTCGCGCTAGTTGTGACGATTCTTGGCAGTACGGGCGCGGAGGGCGCAGACGCTGTCCGATCGTGCGAATCGTGACCGCCCCCAAGATGAAGCCGGTGCCGATGATCATGTAGCCGAGGGCTTCGATCCAGAGAGCTTCCACGTCGTCGATGGCTGTCCCGACCTGGGAGACGATGATGCCAGCGATGTAGAACACCCACCAAAGGTCGGAGACGGTTGTCCTGCGCTGGGAACGCCACGTGGTTCCGATTGGTTCGACCAACTCGGGTCGGGACATCCGGTCGACCTCATTGATGACGAGTTTCGGGATCACGAAGTTGGCGAGCGGGATGAACCATCCACCGACCGCCCAACCCGATGACCACGCCTGGGACTCGGCACCCCGAGAAGCCGCCGCCTTGTACGCGTGGTTGAGCCAGATGACCAGCAGGATGAACACGACCAGACCGGAAATCAAGGCGATACCGGCGGCCCCATCGCTGACGTTGGCGAGATCGACGACATCGACGAGCCTGGTGTCTCCGCCTTCACGGAAGTCGAGCCATAGTCCGTACGTGGCGAAGTAGAGGGTTCCGGCGATCACCGCCAGGACACCGGTTGCGAGTTGGAACCCAAAGAGCGTGCCGGTGAGGCCGCCAGACACGAAGCGACGTCCACCGGACGGGGGCACTGGCTGGCCATACTGCTGAGCCGGCATCGGTGCCCCGTAGGGCGCGGCGGGTACCGGGGCTGGTTCTTGTGGGGGTGGTGGGGCCATCGATCTGCTCTGTGGCGGATACCACTTGCCGTCGGAGGCAAGCCACCAATCGTCGCCCTGGGGACGATCACTCATGTACATCACTCATGCGGACAACTCTAACGGAACTGGTACGGGCGGAGAATCTCTCGAAAGGGCATCCGGATGAGCTTGGATTCGGGGCGTAGATTGTTACACGTTGAAGCGGAAGTGCATGACGTCGCCTTCTTGGGTGACGTAGTCCTTGCCCTCGAGTCGCCAGCGGCCGCTGTCCTTGGCGCCAGCCTCGCCCTTGCCGGCGATGTAGTCGTCATATGAGATGACTTCGGCTCGGATGAAGCCCTTCTCGAAGTCAGTGTGGATGACGGCTGCCGACTGGGGCGCGGTTGCGCCTGCCTTGACCGTCCAGGCCCTCACTTCCTTTTCGCCTGCGGTGAAGAAGGTCAAAAGGCCAAGTAGCTCGTAGGTGGCCCGAATGACCTTGTGAAGCCCCGGTTCGTCCAGACCGTATTCAGCAAGCAGTTCGGTGCGATCCTCCGGTTCAAGTGTCGCCATCTCGGCTTCGAGTGCTCCACAGATCGTGACGACACCGGCGCCTTCCGACGCTGCGTGGTCGACAACCGCTTGCGTCATCTCGTTGCCTGCAAGCCCTGCTTCGTCCACATTGGCGATGTACATGGTGGGCTTTGCGGTCAGGAGAAAGAGATCTCGGACGATGAGGCGTTCCCGATCGGTGAACGACATCGTTCGGACGGGGTTCCCATCGCCGAGGTGTGCCTTGATGCGCTCCAATACCGCCACGGCTGCCTTGGCATCGGCGTCCCCGGACCGTGTCTTTCGCCCCTGGCGGTCGAGGGAACGTTCGACGGTCTCGAGATCGGCGAGGGCAAGCTCGGTGTTGATGGTTGCGATGTCCGATAGTGGGTCGACTTTGCCGTCCACATGGACGACGTTGTCGTCTTGGAAACACCGCACCACGTGGGCGATTGCGTCGGTTTCGCGGATGTGGCTCAGGAACTTGTTGCCGAGCCCTTCGCCGTCTGCGGCACCTGCTACGAGTCCCGCAATATCCACGAACTCGACCACCGTCGGAATCGTCTCCTTCGGCTTGACGATCTCGGTGAGTGCGTCGAGCCGAGGGTCCGGGACGATCGCAATCCCTGCGTTCGGATCGATCGTGGTGAACGGATAGTTCTCGGCAGCGATCTCACCACCGGTGAGCGCGTTGAACAATGTCGACTTGCCAACCTTCGGTAGTCCAACAATCCCGCATTTTATACCCACCGGTCGCCCCGCTGCTTTGGGA
>QQUL01000294.1 GCA_008501565.1 Armatimonadota bacterium | reverse complement strand
CTGATTTCCCGATTGCCCGTATCGCGGCGTTGAGTCCGGGGGAGTCTCCTCCCGCCGTCAAGATTCCGATGCTCTTGGTCACAGCTGTCCTTCGCTTCGCCAGCCACGACACACTACCGCGATGCGTGCACCGTGCCAGAGAGGATGGTCAGAGCGTCACCATCAGCTGGCTGCGTTCGATCAGTGTTTGAACGTCTTACCGACTGACTCGTTTCCGGCAGACTCTTGGGATGTCCGCTTGGCCTTCTTGTCGAGCCGCTTCTCCTTGAGGCTTCGTCCCGCGACCTTCTTCGAGTTCTTGGTGGCCTTGTTCTTGTTCGCCATCAGTGCCTCGCGGCTGGCAACCAAATTGGTCGCCATAGGTCATTTTCTCACACCAGTGCACCTCGGAGTGTTGATCGCTTGCTGACGGGTCAGCTAAGGTATGCGGACGGAGAAAGGAGGTGGTCCAGGAATGTGTAGTTCTTATAGGACCCCGGAGGTGGCCGAGCGCTAGCCGGCCAGCTGTGACCAGCGAGGTCGTGCTCCTCTCATGAGGCAGGTAGCGACTTCCACTCGGACCACCGGAACCCGGAGATCCGCACGTAGGTCCCGTGCGGCGGCGGATCCGCACCTCGGTGCGGCGCTGAAGATGCTCCGGGTTCTTTCGCGTCACCCAAGCCGTGCTATCGTTGCCCCATGTGGGGAATCATCATTGGTATCGGCGTCGTCCTGCTGCTCGTGCTATTCGTCGCCACGACGTACAACAAGCTCGTCGGGCAGCGCAACCGGGTGGACAATGCGTGGGGCCAAGTCGACGTCCAGCTGCAACGCAGATACGACCTGATTCCGAATCTCGTTGAAACAGTCAAGGGCTATGCCTCCCACGAACGCGAGACGTTCGAGCGGGTCACCCAGGCACGCGCGGCGGCTGCGTCGGCGGAGACACCTGGTGAGCAGGCCCAAGCTGACAACTTCCTGACATCAGCACTGCGGCAGTTGTTCGCTGTCGCGGAGGACTATCCCGAACTCCGGGCATCGGAGAACTTTGCGAGCCTCCAGAGTGACCTCACCGAGACGGAGAACAAGATCTCCGTTTCCCGCCAGATCTACAACGACACCGTGCTGACCTACAACAACACGGTGCAGCAGATCCCGTCGAACCTGGTTGCTGCCATCACAGGATTCAAACCACGGGAGCTCTACGACGCGGTCGACCTTGCGGAAGCGGCGCCAGACGTCAGCTTCTAGCGCCATGGCGCACCACCGACTCGCCCGCTTCGTTGCACTTGCCGTATTGGTTGTCGCCTTCGTCGCAGCGGCGACGCCGCTCGCTTTCGCCAAGTCCTTCTGGATCGATTCCGCCGACGTTGAGATTGTGGTCAACGATGCTGGTTCACTTGACGTGTCGGAGGCGATCACGTTCGACTTCGACGGCAGTTTCTCCGGTGCTTACCGTGACATCCGTCTCCGACCCGGTGAGGTGCTCTCGAACATCGTCGTGAGCGATGCTTCCGGCAGCTATCAGCTTGGGGGTTGCACACAACTCGGTTGCTCATCCCCGGCAGGGACGTACGGTGTCGAATCGCACTCGTCCTTCATCAGAGTCGTGTGGCACCACTCGTCCACGAACACAATCCGGACGTTCACCATCACGTACACGCTTTCGGGTGTCGCAACGGCATACGACGATGTGCTTGACGTGAACCTGCAGGTTTGGGGAGATCAATGGGCAGTTGGGGTCGATCGGCTTTCGGCGCGGGTCGTTGTTCCCGGGAATCCCGAGGCGGGCGAAGTCCTCGTGTGGGGACACCCCTACGACATTGATGGTGAGACAACACTCGGAGCCGACGGGACCTCTCCCGCGTTGACGGCAAAGAACGTGCCAGCGGAGCGATGGGTTGAGCTCCGCACCGTGTTCCCAGTCGATCTCCTGGGTTCGACGTCCGGTGCCCGCAACGTCGATGGTCCCGGACTCGAGTCGATCAAGGCAGAGGAGGTCCGGTTTGCCGAAGAGCATGAGGAGGCAAACAGGGCAGCGGGAATCGGCCTACTCATCGGTCTTGGCGCGATGCTCGCCATCGCTGGCGGACTTGGCCTCGCCACCTACCTGCGCTACGGCAAGGAACCGAAGGTTGACTACGACCGTGAGTACGAGCAGGAACCACCGACAGACCTGTCTGCGGCCGAAGTCGGTGCCTTGCTGTCACAGGGCAAAGTGAGCGAAAAGGAGTTCACAGCGACCCTGTTTGGGCTCATCCGCCAGGGTGCGATCGATGCCTCACCGACCCAGGTGGTGCGTTCGACGTGGGGTGGTCTCCGTCAGGAAACCATCAGTGATCTCGAGCTGCGACTTGGTGAGAAGACGACCGGTCTGCGAGATTTTGAACAATCCGTGATGACGGTGGTGAAACGCGTGCTCGAGGACGGACCGATGCCACTGACTGACTTCCGTAGCCGAATCCGGGACGACGCGGCAGCAAACGCCACCACGTACGACTCTTTCAAAGAACGGGTCGTCGACGCGGTTCTCCGAAACGATCTCCTCGACCGATCAGGGAATCTCGCTGCCGTCCTGACCGTCGTGGTTGCTGCGCTACTCGTGGGGGCCGGATGGATCATCCTTCCGCGTGT